>CAZYTN010000069.1:0-9976 GCA_964650115.1 uncultured Sulfuritalea sp. | reverse complement strand
CCTACTGGCACGGCCTGTTCGGCGGCCTCTACCTGCCCCACCTGCGCCGCGCCATTTGGCACAACCTGCTCATGCTCGAGGCGGCCCTGGAGCGCCTGGCCCCCTGGCCGCGCCAGCAGCAGGGCGATCTCGACCATGACGGCCATGTCGAAACCGCCCTGCGCAACCCGCTGATCCACGCCTATGTGCGCGACGACGGCCACGCCTCGCTGGTGGAATTCTCCAGCCTGGCCGTGGCGCACAACTTCGGCGACACATTGCGGGCCTACGAGGAGGCCTACCACGCCAAGATCCATCTTGCGGACGCAAGCCATGCCGCGCCGGCGGAAATCGAAGGCATCAGCTCGGCGCACGACCGCGTCGCCTTCCTCCACACCATCCTGCCCGGCGACGCCGATCCGGACGAGCGTCCGCGCGGCATTTTTCTCGAAAACCTCGTCGGCAACAACGACATGTTGCGCCCCCTGGATTTCTACGCGGCCGGAGAGCTTCCCGGCACCTGGATCGCCGCCGGCGAGGGTTGGCGCATCGAGAAAACCTACGGCCTCGACGACGACATCCTGAGTGTCCGCTTTCGCGCCGAAGGCGGCGCGCTGCCCAAGCTCATCGAAACCGAGCTGAACCTGGCACTGCCCAGCTGCGACGGCTATGGCGGACGTTATGTGCTCGCCGACGGCAGCGTTCCCGGCGGCTTCGGCGAGGCACTCGATCTCGCCAGCGCGCTGCGGATCACGCTCGACGACAGCGAACTGCGCGGCGCATTGCTGATCGAGACCAGCCAACCGGTGCGGCTCGAGGCACAGCCGCATCGTACCGTCTCCCAGTCCGAGGCCGGCTTCGAGAAGATCATGCAGGCCGTCTGCATTTCGCTGGCCTGGTCGCCCGCTGCCGGTACGGACCAGCGCATCACGCTCAGGGTGGTTCCTGCATCGTAGAATGAAGCGCAATAGTGACGCCCCCCACCCCCCGTCCCCCGCCCCGGGGCTGGGGCTGCGCAGGCGCATCCCTTCGGGGCAGAATACCCCCCACCCCCCAACCCCCGCCCCGGGGCGGGGGCTACTAATTTGCTCGCGATGCTCGATAATTGACAGGTACAGCATCTCGATTCCATTACGGTAACCATCATGCCCGGCACCCGCTACCAGCTCGAAGTCAATCCGACGATTCCGCCGCGCCTGTCGCGCCTCAACGAACTCGCCAACAACCTGTGGTACAGCTGGGACCGACCGACGCGCTCCCTGTTCGCGCGCCTCGGCTCGGGCCTGTGGCGAGCGGTGCATCACAGTCCGAAGGCCTTCCTCAAGCGCATGGATCAGAAGCGGATCAACGAGGCTGCCGACGATCCCGTATTCCTCGGCACCATGAACCGCGTGCTGTCGGCCTTCGATTCCTATCATGCGGAACCCCGGCTGCAACTGCCGGGCAAGCCGCCGCTGCAAACGACCGACCTGATCGCCTACTTCTGCGCCGAGTTCGGCTTTCATGAAAGCCTGCCGATCTACTCGGGTGGCCTTGGCATCCTCGCCGGCGACCATTGCAAGGGGGCCTCGGACTTGCGTTTGCCTTTCGTCGCCGTCGGCCTGCTCTATCGCCAGGGCTATTTCCACCAGACCATCGACCGCGAAGGCAACCAGACCGCGCATTATGGCGACAACGATTTCGACGACATGCCGATCGAAGCAGTACAGGGCGAAGACGGCAGCGAAGTGCGTGTGGGCGTGGATTTCCCCGGCCGCACGGTCTGGGCCAAGATCTGGCGCGCCCGCGTCGGCAACAACAGCCTCTACCTGCTCGACACGCAACTGGAAGAGAACAGCGAAGCCGATCGCCAGATTGCGCACCAACTGTATGGCGGCGACCGGCGCACCCGCATCGAGCAGGAGATCCTGCTCGGTGTCGGCGGCGTACGTGCGCTCGCCGCACTCGGCTTGAGCCCCACCGTCTGGCACATCAACGAAGGCCATGCGGCGTTTCTGGTGCTGGCGCGCATACGCCGGCTGATGTCCGACCAGCAAATGCCTTTCACCGCAGCCCTGGAAGCGGCGGCAGCCAACACGGTGTTCACCACGCATACGCCGGTACCCGCCGGCCATGACCACTTCGCCGACGACATGGTCATGCATTACTTCGGCGAGTTCTGCAAGGCGGCGGGGCTCGACCGCGATGGACTGCTCGGCATGGGCCGCGTTGGCGGCGGCCTGGGCGGTAGCGAGTTCAACATGACGGCGCTGGCCCTGCGCGGCTCGCGCTTCCACAACGGCGTCTCGCGCATCCACGGCGAAGTGTCCTCGCGCATCTGCAGCGACATGTGGCCGCAGCTTGCCGCCGCCGAGAACCCGATGGACTACGTCACCAACGCGGTGCATGTGCCGACTTTCCTCGCCACCGACTGGTACGAGACCTTCGACCGCCACCTGGGCCTCGGCTGGCAGCACCGCCTCACCGACCAGAGCTGCTGGAACAACGTGCAGCGCATTCCGGACCAGATCTTCTGGAGCATCCGCCAGTCGCTCAAGGCCCAGTTGCTGCACCTGGTGCACAGCCGGGTACGCCAGCAGCATCTGCGCAACCAGGGTTCGGAGGCGCACCTCGACCGCGTCCTGCGCTGCGCCGACCCGACCAACCCGACCGTGCTGACCATCGGCTTCGCCCGGCGCTTCGCCACCTACAAGCGCGCGGCACTGCTGTTCAACGATCTCGACTGGCTGCGCGAAATAATTTCCGATGCGCAGCGCCCGGTGCTGTTCATTTTTGCCGGCAAGGCGCACCCGGCGGACGAACCGGGGCGGCAGCTGATCCGCCAGATTGCCGAACTCGCGCGTCAGCGCGAGTTCGAAGGCCGCATCCTGCTGGTCGAAGGCTACGACCTGCACCTGGCGCGACGCATGGTGGCGGGGGTCGATGTCTGGCTCAACAACCCGATCTATCCGCTGGAAGCCTCCGGCACCTCGGGCATGAAGGCGGCGATCAACGGCGCCATCAACCTGTCGGTGCTCGACGGCTGGTGGGGGGAAGGCTACGACGGCAAGAACGGCTGGGCCATCAAGCCGGCGGCGGACGGACTCGACCCCGCCCAGCGCGACGCGGACGAGGCGCGTACCCTCTACGAACTGCTCCAGGACAGTGTCATTCCTATGTACTACCGCAACACCTCGCTCGGCTATTCGCCGGAATGGGTGGCGATGGCCAAGGCGTCGATCGCTTCGATCATGCCCCGCTTCAACATGCAGCGCATGCTGACCGACTATGCCGAAAAGTTCTACTCGCCGGCAGCGGAACAATGGCGGAAATACTCGGCCGAAAGCTTTTCCGGCGCACGCCAGGTGGCCGCCTGGAAGGCGCGGATACACGCCGCCTGGCCGCGCATCGGTCTGCGCCGCCTCGACAAGGCGGTGCCGCGCATCGGCTACGGGGAAACCATGCACTTCCAGGTGGCCGTGCGGCTCGACGGCCTGACGCCGGACGACCTGACGGTGGAAATGGTGTTCACCCGCCCCGGCGAACCCGCCACGGACCGCGCCCGGCGCTATGAACTGCGCCACGAACGCCTGCTGGAAAGCGGCGAGCACCTCTTCTCGCGCGAGTTGACGCCCGACCAGTGCGGCAAGATGGAGTATCGCGTCCGCGCGTTTCCGACCCACCCGCTGCTGACCCATCCCTTCGAGATGGGCATGATGCTCTGGTTGTGAGCACGCAGTCATGAACCCCGCCACCCGCGCTGCCTGGGATGCGCTGACGCACAGTGCAGCGGCAGGACGCGGCGTGCATCTGCGCGACCTGTTCGCCGCCGACACGAAACGCTTTGCGAAGCTCTCCGTGACATGGAATGACTGGCTGCTGGACTATTCCAAGCAGCGCGTGACCCCGGAAACGATGGGGCTGCTGCAGAGGCTCTGGCACGCCGCCGATGTGCCCGGCTGGATTCTCCGCATGCGCGCAGGCGCCGCGATCAACCACAGCGAAGGCCGCGCCGCGCTGCACATCGCGCTGCGCCATCCGGCGAGCGGAGAACCGATCCTGCATGGCGGCCATGATGTCGTCCCGGCCGTGCAGCGCGAACTCGACCGCATGCACGCCTTCGTCGCGCAAATCCACGGCCGCCACTGGCGCGGCGCCACCGGCGAGCCGATCACCGACGTCGTCAACATCGGCATCGGCGGCTCCGACCTCGGCCCGCGCATGGCCACCCAGGCGCTGGCGGCCTTCCGCCATGCGGACATCAGGGTGCATTACGTCGCCAACCTCGACGGCGCCGACCTTGCCACCACGCTCGCAACGCTGCAGCCGCGCACCACGCTGTTCATCATCGCCAGCAAGACCTTCACCACCCAGGAAACAATGCAGAACGCCGCCTCGGCGCGCCACTGGCTGGTGCAGGCGCTGGGTGAAGCCGCGGTGGCCCGGCATTTCGTCGCGGTGTCGACCAACCTGGCCGAAGTCGCCCGCTTCGGCATCGACCCGGAAAACGCCTTCGCCTTCTGGGACTGGGTCGGCGGGCGCTATTCGCTGTGGTCGGCGATCGGCCTGCCGCTGGCGCTGGCGGTCGGCTTCGAGAATTTCAGCCGCCTGCTGGCCGGCGCCCACGCCATGGACCAGCACTTTTTCTCCGCGCCGCCCGCGGAAAACCTGCCGGGCCTGCTGGCGCTGCTGGAAATCTGGAACAGCAACTTCCTCGGCGCCGACAATCGCGCCCTGCTGCCCTACAGCCAGTCGCTGGGACTGCTGCCGCGCTACCTGCAGCAACTGGAAATGGAATCCAACGGCAAGCAGACGGACCGGCAGGGCTTGCCGGTGCAATGCGCCACGGCGCCGATCCTCTGGGGCGAAGCCGGCACCAATGGCCAGCATGCCTTCTATCAGCTGATACACCAGGGCGGCCGCCTGATCCCCTGCGAATTCATCGCCTGCCGGCAGCCCGATTTCGACCTGCCGGGGCACCACGCCAAACTGCTGGCGAATTGTTTCGCCCAGAGCGAAGCCCTGATGCGCGGCAAGACGCCGGCCGAAACCACTGCGGAACTCGCGGCGGGAGGCATGAACAGCGACAAAGTGGCCGCAGTCGCGCCCTACCGCAGCTTTCCCGGCAACCAACCGTCGACCACCTTGCTGCTGCCGCGCCTCGATCCCCGGACTCTCGGCGCGCTGCTGGCGCTCTACGAGCACAAGGTCTTCGTCCAGAGCGTGATCTGGGACATCAACCCCTTCGACCAGTGGGGCGTCGAGTATGGCAAGCAACTCGCCAGCCGCCTGCTGCCCATCATCGAGGGCAAGACCCCCGCGGCCGGCCTCGACAGTTCGACGGCGGGGCTGATCAAAGCCTGCAAGTGAAAATCCTTTTCGCCACGTCGGAAATCGCCCCCTGGGTCAAGACCGGCGGCCTCGGCGACGTGGCCGGCGCGCTGCCCGCGGCCCTGCGCGCGGCGGGGCATGATGTGCGCGTGCTGGTGCCGGCCTACCCGGCGCTGCTGCAGGGTTTCCCCGACGCCGCAGAAATCGCCCGACCGCACTGGCTCGGCGGCCTGCTGCCGACGCCGGGCTTGCGCGAAGCGCTCGCCCCCGACGGCACGCCGCTGCTGCTGCTGGACTACCCGCCCTACTTCGCCCGCCCGGGCAACCCCTACCTCGGCCCCGAAGGGCGCGACTGGCTCGACAACCACCTGCGCTTCGGCCTGCTCTCACGGGTCGCCGCCTGGATCGGTGCGGATGCCAGCACGCTGGAGTGGCAGCCTGAGGTCATCCACTGCCATGACTGGCAGACCGGACTCGCGCCCGCCTACCTCAACTACCTGCCCGGACGCCGGGCGAAATCGCTCCTGACGGTGCACAACCTGGCCTTTCAGGGCCTGTTCGACCACGCCTCGCTGTTCGAACTGGGACTGCCCGATGCGGCCTGGGGCATGCACGGCGTCGAGTACTACGGCTACCTGTCCTTCCTCAAGGCCGGCCTGCAGCATGCCGATGCCATTACCACGGTGAGTCCGAGCTACGCCCGCGAGATCCAGACCGATGCCGAGGGCATGGGCATGGCGGGCCTGCTGCGCCACCGCAGCGGACAACTCACCGGCATCCTCAACGGCATCGACACCACCCTCTGGAATCCGGCGGCCGATCCCCACCTCGAACAGGCCTACAGTGCGCGGCGCCTCGAAGGCAAGGCGGCCAACAAGGCCGCACTGCAGGCGCAAATCGGCCTCGAACAGCGTACCGACCTGCCGCTGCTGGCGGTGGTCAGCCGCCTGACGGAGCAGAAGGGACTCGACCTGCTGCTCGAAGTGGCCCCGCAGATACTCAAGCTGCCGGCGCAACTGGTCGTCCTCGGCAGCGGCGGGCATGCGTTGGAGCACGGCTGGACCGCCTTGGCGCGCAAACACAAGAGCCGCTGCGCGGTGAACATCGGCTTCGACGAAGCGCTGGCGCATCGCATCGAAGCCGGCGCCGACATCTTCCTGATGCCCTCGCGCTTCGAACCCTGCGGCCTCAACCAGATGTACAGCCTGCGCTACGGCACCCCGCCGGTGGTGCGCGCCACGGGCGGCCTGGCAGATACCGTGATCGACGCCATCGACGCCCGCCACGGCAACGGCTTCGTCTTCGGCCCGGCCACTGCCGCGGCCCTGCTGCAGGCGGTGCAGCGCGCCATCGCGGCGTGGCACGACCCCGGCCGCTGGCGCAGCCTGCAAAGACGCGGCATGGCGCGCGATTCGAGCTGGCATGAATCCGCCCGGCACTATGTCGCGCTCTACCAGAAACTGGCGGGCTGACGGGTCGACCGTGAAAAAAACCACACTCACGCTGATCGTCGCCGTCGCCAGGAACGGCGTGATCGGCCTCGACAATCGCCTGCCCTGGCATCTGCCGGCGGACCTCAAGCACTTCAGGGCGCTGACGCTCGGACGCACCGTGATCATGGGCCGCAAGACCTGGGAATCACTGCCGAACAAATTTCGCCCCCTGCCCGGCCGGCAGAACATTGTCGTTACGCGCAGTGCCGGCTATGCGGCCGAGGGCGCCGTGGTCGTCGGCTCGCTGCCCGCTGCCGTCGCCGCGGCACAAAGTGACGAGGCCTTCGTCATCGGCGGTGCCGAACTGTACGCGGCAGCCCTGCCGCTGGCCGACCGACTGCAACTGACCGAGATCGATGCCGACTTCGACGGCGACACGCATTTCCCCGCCGTCGCCCCTCGCGAGTGGCGCGAGGCCGCGCGCGAAACGAATCGCGGCGAAACGGGGCCGGGTTACGCCTTCGTCACCTACGAGCGGACCTGAGGCAGGGACCGCCGTCCCGCCAGCGCCGACTTTTCACATCCCATCGGCAGCAAAGCAGCGGAGCAGCCGATGGCTCTCGCTGGCGCTACTTCGGCGTGCAAAAGCCGGCAGTCGGGACTTGAATCCGCGCGCCATTTGAGTGTCGACTCCAGTTGCAACAGCGGTCATCCATATACCTGGACGGCTGGCTCAGGCCATGCCTGGGGTACCATTCAGTCGGATTTCCTGCGAATCGTGACTCATGCCTGTCAAAATCCGCGATTGACGGCTACACACGGCGCCAACCCGGGAGACACACCAATGACCGCTCGTCCTCAAACCCTGGTCGCCAGCGGACGTCGCCGCAACCGCATTGCCCTTGCCCTGCTCCTTGTGGTGCTGCTGGGCCTGCCGCTTGCCGTCTGGCTCGACGTACAGAGCCTGACGCGTGCACTGCTGGCGCGCCAGGCCAACGAACTTAATTCCATGATCACCAGCATTCGCCGCTATTACAGCAGCAACGTGGTGGCTCGGGTGCTCTCGCAGCATGGCGGCGAAGTGAAGGTGCTGCACAACTACGAGACGGTGCCGGGTGCAATCCCGATTCCGGCGACCCTGTCGCTGGAGCTGGGTGCCGTGATTAGTAGCGAACAGTCGAACGTGTCCTATCGATTTATTTCCGACTTTCCGTTCCGCGATCGCGCCATCCATGTCCTGGACAGCTTCGAAAACGCCTCACTCAACACCCTGCGCGCCAATCCGGCGGCGTTTCCGCTGCTGCAAGCGACGTCGCAGGGCCTGCGCAGTGAGGTACGGCTGATTTCGCCTGTGATCATGGGCGCGGCCTGCGTCAGTTGCCACAACAGCCATCCGCAAAGCACCAAGACCGACTGGAAGGTGGGCGACGTGCGCGGCATTCAGGAAGTGAGCGTCAATCAGCCGATTGCCCTGAGCCTGTGGTCGTTCAAATTCAGCCTGGTGTATTTCCTGTGCATCGCCAGCGTCGGTACGTTCTTCCTGTACATGCAGCGGCGGCAGAACGCGACGATACGCGACGTCAATCAGGAGCTGGAGGGCACCAACAAGTTTCTCGCCGCGATCTCGTCGAAGATTTCGCACTACCTGTCGCCGCAAATCTACAAGAGCATCTTCAGCGGCCAGATGGATGTGGAATTGCGGACACAGCGCAAGTGCCTGACCATTTTCTTTTCCGACATCAAGGACTTCACCGCGATGACGGAAGAACTGCAGCCGGAAGTCATGACAGCCCTGATCAACGAGTACCTCACCGAAATGTCGCAGATCGCCCTGAAGCATGGCGGCACCATCGACAAGTTCATCGGTGACGCCATCATGGTGTTCTTTGGCGACCCCGAGAGCCTGGGTCCGGCCGAGGATGCCAAGGCCTGCGTGCGCATGGCCATCGAGATGCAGCATCGCCTGTCCGAGCTGAACGTACGCTGGCGCAAGCTGGGGACGGAAGCACCCTTCCGCGTACGCATGGGCATCAACACCGGCTACTGCAGTGTCGGCAATTTCGGCAGCGCCGACCGCATGGACTACACCATCCTTGGCGCCGAAGTGAACCTGTCGGCACGACTGCAATCGATCGCGGCGCCGGGCGGTATCGTGGTCAGCTATGAAACCTACGCACTCGTGCGCGATCTCGTCGCGGCGAAGGCGCTGCCGCCGGTGACCATGAAGGGCATCGCCCGCGACGTGGTGCCCTACGCCATCGAGGGCTTGCTTGGGGAAGACGGCAGCACCTTGCAAGTTTTCAGCGAGCATTCGACCGGGCTGGATTTGTACCTGGACCTCGGCCGCATCGACGCCACGGCATCGGAGAAAGTACGCGCTGTGCTGAACCAGGCAATCTCGGCGCTCGACCGGCAGCGGGGCTCGAAATCAGGCTGAAATTTGAGTCCGTGTCGGCCGCGCCGCAGGCATCAAGCCACGCCAGTCGCGCTCGCAGGACAATGTCGGCGCTGATGACACGGCGCTCGACGCTGTTCAGGCGCTTGGCGCCGGGCCAGGCGGCAGCAATGGAGCATGAAGCGGCTGGATGATTTCCATACGTCATGAGGCCGCTGGCACGGACCTGTCGGATAGCGTCGACACCTGAGTGTCTCTTCCCAGTCTGAAAGTGAGCGGAGTCGCCGTGAGCATCGCCCGCATCAGGGTGCAGGTCGGGTCGTTCAGTTCGCCACGCAATCCACGTAGTAGCGCACGCCGCCTTCGCCGCCGTTCTTGACCAGGCCGTGGATGTCGGTCTCGAAGCCGGGGAACTTCTCGTTGAAATCGCGGGCGAACTTGAGATAGCGGACGATCGTGGCGTTGAAGCACTCGCCCGGGATCAGCAGCGGAATTCCCGGCGGATAGGGCGTCAGCAGCACGGCGGTGACGCGGCCTTCGAGTTCGTCGAGCGGCACGCGATCGATCTCGCGGTGTGCCATCCTGGCGAAGGCGTCGGCCGGACGCATCGCCGGCACCATGTCGGACAAATACATCCGGGTCGTCAGGCGGGCGATGTCGCGCGCCTTGTACACCTCGTGAATCTGCGTGCACAGGTCCTTGAGGCCGATGCGCTCGTAACGCGGATGCTTCGCCACGAACTCGGGCAGCACCTTCCACAGCGGCTGGTTCTTGTCATAGTCGTCCTTGAACTGCTGCAGGGCGGTGACCAGGGTGTTCCAGCGGCCCTTGGTGATGCCGATGGTGAACATGATGAAGA
>CAZYTN010000068.1:7690-10194 GCA_964650115.1 uncultured Sulfuritalea sp. | reverse complement strand
AGATGGAAACCGTCAATGTCGTGCTCACCGAACACGATTTCGAGCCCAAGCACCTCAAGCTCAAGGCCAACCAGCCCTACCGCCTGGTGATCAAGAATGCAGGGGAAGCCGACCACTACTACACCGCCGCGGAATTTTTCAAATCCGTTGCGTGGCGCAAGGTGCAAACCCCGCGACCGTACGGCGGCGAGGTCAAGGCGCCGTACTTTACGGCAGTCGAGGCTTACAAAAAAGGCGGCACGGTCGAACTGTTCCTTGTCGCGGTCAAGAAGGGAACTTTCGAGGTGGTGTGTACCATCGACGACCACAAGGACAAGGGCATGACGGGATCGATTACCGTTGAATAGTTCAGGCTGCGCGAGCCGGTATCAGGGACTTGTCCGGACATGAAGCTGCCGCTTGCCGCCGCTCTGCTCGCCTTGTCCTGCGCGGCGTGGGCGCAGACGCCGCCGTTGCTGATCCCGGTTGCCAACCTTGGCGCCGCACCAAAAATTGACGGCGACCTGAGCGAATGGGGCAGTGCCGGATGGATCAAGGTGCCGGTTGCCCCGGCCCTGGACAAGGCGGACCGGGCCAAGTACGGCCTCGACCCGAACGACGACAGGAATCAGACCGGCAGCCTCACGGTGCAGTTGAAGGCCGGGGTCTTCGGCAATCGTGTATTCATTGCGCTGAAGTATCCCGACAGCAGCGAAGACACTGTTTCCCGGCTCTGGGAGTGGCGCAACGACAAGTACGTCGAAGGCAAACAGCGGGAGGACATGTTCGCCTTGCGCTTTCACATGAGCGGCGAGTTTGACCGCACGATGCTGAGCAGCAAGGAGTACCGCGCCGATGTCTGGCTGTGGTCAGCTGCCCGCACCAATCCCGGAGGGCTTGCGGAAGACATGACGCAACTCATTACCACCCGGCTGCTCGAAGATGCCGCCGAATATGAGCCTTCCGACAAGAAGACCATTTTCATCAAAAAGTCGCGCGATGCCGGCAATCCGCCCTACCGGGTGCTGCCGCGACCGAAAGAGCACAAGGGGGACAAGCTGCCGTCCTTCGAAGCCAGCACCGGTTCCGGCAGTGTGGTCGATGTTGCCGCCAAAGGCCGCTGGAAGGCCGGATATTGGCATCTGGAGTTCGCTCGCGCGCTCAACACCGGCAACGCCGACGACGCGGCATTCAAGCCGGGGCAGAAAATCCTCGGGCAGATCGCGGTATTCAACCAGGGTTACGCCGAGCACAAGAGCGTGTCGGAGCCGCTGCTCTTCGATTTTTCCGCAATCAAGTAAGCGCCGACGGGCCGATCAGCGCAAGCTGCTGCACGTCTCCGCGGCGGAGATTCAGCCTGCCGCTGTCAGCATCTCCGGCGTCGCCAATGTGCAGCGGTTACGCCCACTTTCCTTGGACCGGTAAAGCGCCACGTCAGCCGCCTCGATCAGCGCTTCGGGTGACTTCGGGACGATCAGGGGAAAGCAGGCGACGCCAAGACTGATGGTAACGGTGAGGCCATCGACGGTCATCGCTGCGACGCCAAGGCGCAGTCGCTCGGCGACATGCATGGCGCCGTCGCGGTCGGTGCCCGGCAGTATCACCACGAACTCCTCGCCGCCATAGCGGCAGGGAACGTCGTACTCGCGCAGCGTCTGCTTCATTATCTTGCCCAGCATCTGCAGCACCCGGTCACCCTGGTCATGGCCGTGGGTATCATTGAACTTCTTGAAATGGTCCGCGTCGAGCATGATCACCGCAAGCGGTAAACCGGTTTCTAGCGCCCGACCCAGTTCCCTGCCCAGCGTCGCATCCAGATGGCGGCGGTTGAAGACTTCGGTCAGGGCATCGGTGATCGACAGGCGTTCCAGTTCCTGCAGCAGCGCCTGTTCCAGAGTCACGTCCCGCAGCAGGGCGGCGGAGCCGAGCGGCGTTCCCGCCTGATCGCGAATCGTGGTGGCCGAGGTCAGCAGCCAGCGGCCCTTGTACTCGAACAGCGTCGGCTCTCGCACCGGATTTCTGTCATCGAGCATGGCCCGGAAGCGTTCCGGCTGGTCGATCACGTTAACAATGCCTTCGGCGCGGATTTGCCCGATCGTCTTGCCCAGCAGATCCTCCGCGGCATCGTTGACCAGCACTACCTCGCCGCCGGCATCGGTCACGACAACGGCTTCCTTCGCTCCTTGAATGATCGAGTACAGCTTTTCCTGTTCGCTCTTCATCTGCTCATAGGTGCGCTGCAGGTCGGCCGTCATCTTGTTGAAGCTGCCTGCCATTTTGCCGAACTCGTCACGACGTGACGACTTTAGCTGGACATCGAAATTACCGCCGGTGACCTCCTTCATGGCGGCCGTTATGTCTTCGATCGGCTTGGCGACGAGGCGACCCAGCATGTAGCCCGTAACCGACATGGTCAGTACCAGCGCGACCACAAGAACAATGAGTGATTGCAGGCGCGCCTTCATCATGTCGCGCTCAGCCTCGGCCATCGAGGTGGTGAGCTTGATTACGGCCCTCACCTTGCC
>CAZYTN010000068.1:0-7590 GCA_964650115.1 uncultured Sulfuritalea sp. | reverse complement strand
GTGCCGTCCACCCGGGCAATGCGGAAATCGATGACGCCGGGCAGATTCTTCAGCCGCTGGGCAAAATCCGGCATGACTTCGGCATGCTGCTCCTTCATGATGGTTTCGATATTCATTGATACCGACTCGGTCAGACGGTGCAGGGTCCGCTGGTAGTCGGTCAGAATCGATGCCTCGACGGCACGCGTATAGAAATAGGCGATGGTGGTGAAGCCCAGCGACAGCGCGACGACCAGGACAATCAGCAGCTTGTGGCGGATACGGCGGATTTTCACGACGCCACCCCGGCCAGCACGACACGGTTGCGCCCGCCTTCCTTGGCCCGATACAGGGCCGCGTCGGCGGCTTCGATCAACTCTTCCGCGAGGGCAGGCTGTATCGCCGGATAGCCGGCAACGCCAAGGCTGACATGCACATTCAATCCTTCGATTTCGGTCTGCGCAATTCTTGAGCGCAACGCTTCGGCCAGATGCGCCGCATCTCCCGCGGACATGCCGGGCAGGATCGCCACAAACTCCTCGCCGCCGTAACGGCAGGGAAAATCGAAGGGGCGGACCAGCCCACGAAAACAGCGGGATACCATTTGCAGGACGCGGTCGCCAAGATCATGGCCATGCGTGTCGTTGAAGCGCTTGAAATGATCGATGTCGAACATGATCACCGCGAGCGGCGAGCGGCTGCGCACGGCACGGTTGTATTCGGTATGCAGCGTGGCATCCAGAAAGCGGCGATTGTAGAGCCCCGTCAGCGCATCGATAGTCGCCATGCGCCGCAGTTCGTCCTGCAGCGACCGCTCTTCCGTCACGTCGCGCACCAGGGCCACCGACCCGAGGACCTGTCCCGCCCCGGTGCGGATTACCGTGGCATGGATCTCCAGGCTGCGCCGGCCGTAATCGATATCTCGCGGAATGCCCAGCCGCAGGCAGTCCTCGATGAAGCCTCGGTCTTCGACGATGCCGAAAAAGCCGGCGGCAACGATATTTTCCGCACTTTTGCCAAGCAATTCGACGGCAGCAGGATTTACCAGAACCACGCTGCCGGTCACGTCTGTGACGATCATGCCTTCGGTGGCGGTCTCGATCACCGTGGTGAGCTTGTCGTGCTCGCGCCGAAAATTTCCGTCGGTTCTTTGCAATTCCGCGACCATGCTGTTGAAACTTGCACCCATGCGCCCGATCTCATCGCTGCCACGTTCGGCAACCTTGTACTCGTGATCGCCGCCCGAAATCCGGGCCATGGCATAAGTGACTTTTTCGATCGGCCTCACCACGATGCGGCCGAGCATGTAACCGGTCGCCAGCACGGTGACGAGCAAGGCCATGGCCAGAATGGCAACCGCCTCTTGACGCGATTTCAGGATATCGCGTTCGACTGCGGCCAGGGATGTGTCCAGACGCAGCATCCCCCGCACCGGCCTGGCCTTGCCGTGGCATTTGTAACAAGCCGTCTTGTTGACCAACGGGGTCAGCAGGATCAGCTGCCGGTTGCCCGCGTCATCCTCCCCGTAAGTAATTACCGGCTCGGCGTTGTCCACGGCACGCCGCAGATCGGGATCATCGCTCTTCATGACCTGGATCAGGTGTTCGTCTTCACGGCGGGAAAACTGCTCTTCACCGCGCCGGAGGTTGACCTCGTCGATGGTCTTGTTGTCGCGAAAGGCCTCGACGCCGTCGGTGCGCATGATCCGGAACTGGATGATCTCGGGCACCTTCTTGATGCGATCGGCAAAAGCCTGTGCGATGTCCGCCGAGCCGGCCAGCATCACGCTGTGCAAGCCGGCGCTCACCGTGTCGTTGAGCTTGCGCACTGAAGCCTCGTTCTGCTTCAGCAGCGTCCGCTCCTGGTGCCAGCTGAAGAAGGCAATGGTCGCGATCAGGCCCAGAGTTGTGGCGACACCCACAACAAGGAGAATCCTGTACCTGATTCGATTAAGCAATGGGTGCTCCCGCCCGCCGACTCCGCGTCAGTAGTACCAAAGGGCAATTCACCACGATGAGGCTAACCGATCCGCCGACCGGTCGCAAGCGCCGGCGGATGCCGCCTGCCCGCACGATGACGGGCAGCGAAAACCTACGCCGGTCGCCGCCGTGCAATGCAATAACTTGAATTTGCGTCAGCGGGCCATATATCAGAGTGCACTGATATATGGAGCGCACCATGTCCGAGTCCTTGATCGTTGCCTGTCCCCACTGCCACTCTGCCAATCGCCTGCCCGCCGACCGGCTGGCCGATGGCGGCACTTGTGGCAAGTGCAAGACGCGCCTGTTCGCCGGCGAGCCGGTGGAACTGGCCGCAGCCAACTTCGACAACCACGCCGAACGCTCCGACATCCCCCTGCTGGTCGATTTCTGGGCGCCCTGGTGCGGCCCCTGCCGCAGCATGGCGCCGGCCTTTGCCCAGGCGGCAAAACAACTCGAGCCGGAATTCCGTCTGGCGAAGGTGAATACCGAGGAACAACAACAGCTCGCGGCGCGCTTCGGCATCCGCTCGATTCCGACGCTGGCACTGTTCCGCAACGGGCGCGAGGTCGCACGCCAGGCTGGCGCCATGGATGCCGCCAGCCTCGTGCGTTGGGTACGCAGTCAGGCATGAGTTTCGGCGCAGCTGGCGCTTAGAGGCGCAGGGCGCCGCAGCGGATATTTTCGAGCAGGGTTTCGGCCGGCATCGGCTGGCCGTAGAGAAAGCCCTGAAACACCTGGCAGCCTTCGGCGGCGAGAAAGTCCCGCTGCGCCTCGGTTTCGACGCCTTCGGCGAGAACTTCAATGTCGAGGTTGAGACCGAGCGCCACCACGGCGCGGGATATCGCCCTGTCGCTCTGATCGTCGGGCAGGTCGCGAACGAAGGCGCGGTCGATCTTGAGGCGGTCGATGGGGAAGGTCTTGAGATACGCCAGCGAGGAATAGCCGGTACCGAAATCGTCGAGCGCGGTACGCACGCCCATCGCGCGCAAGCCGCCGAGGACCGCCGCCGCGCCGACCGGATCGACCACCAGCAGGCCCTCGGTGATTTCCAGTTCGAGCAGGCGACTGGGCAGGCCGGTCTCGTCGAGCACAGCCTGCACGGCGGCGAGCAGATCCTGGCTGCGAAATTGCCGTGCCGACAGATTCACCGCCACCGGTATGTCGCGGCCCATGCACTGGCGCCAACGCTGGGCATCGGCGCAGGCCGAGCGCAGCACCCACTCGCCGATGGGCAGGATCAATCCGGTTTCCTCCGCGACCGGAATGAAGTGCACCGGCGAGGCCGTTTCCGGATCGCTGCTGTTCCAGCGCAGCAGGGCTTCGACGCCGACCAGGCGCCCGCTGCCGGCCGCGATCTGGGGCTGGTAGTTGAGCACGAACTCATTGCGGTCGAGGGCCAGCCGCAACATCCGTTCCAGCGTCAGGCGCTGCTCGCCTTCGGCGACCATGTCGGCCGCGAAATAAGTGTAGCCGCCGCGGCTCTCCAGCTTGCCGCGATACATCGCCGCTTCGGCATTGCTTTGCAGCGTGCCGGCGTCCTCGCCGTGGTCGGGATGGAGCGCGACGCCGATGCTGATCGACACATGCAATTCGCGGCCATCCACCGCCATCGGCGGCTCGAAGGCGGCCAGCAGCTTGTTGCAGATCGCGTCGACGGCGGCCAGCGACGCGACATCCTCGATCAGCACGGAAAAGCGGTCGCCGCCGAGTCGCGCCACCGGATCCTGGCGGCGCAGGACATTGCCGATCCGGTCGACCGCCTCGGTCAGCACCTTGTCGCCGGCGGCGTGGCCGAGCGAGGAATTGATCAGCTTGAAACGATCGATCCCAATTTCGAGCAGGGCGAAAATCTGGTGCGAGACGTGGGTGTTGGCGACTGCCCGGTCCATCACCGAGTGCCAAGCCTCGCGGGTCAGCGCCCCGGTCAGCGAATCGAAGGTCCGCAACTTTTCCAGTTGCCCCTCGACCTTCTTGCGCTTGCTGATATCGACGATCATCGCAACATAGTTGGTCGTTTCGCCGTGCATGTCCTTGACGGCAACCATAGACAACAGCGCCGGATAGATGTCGCCGTTCTTGCGCCGGTTCCACACCTCGCCTTCCCAACTGCCGGAATTCACCAGCTTCTGCCACATGCCGGCATAGAACTGGTCGTCGTTCCTCCCCGACTTGAGCAGGCGCGCATGCCGTCCCACGACCTCCGCCCTTTGGTAGCCCGTGGTGCGGGTGAAGGAACGATTTACATCGACGATATTGGAATGGGCATCGGTAATGATGATCGACTCGACGCTGTTGCTGAATACCGTGGCGGCGAGATGCAGATCCTTTTCCGCCACCTTGCTGCCGCGCCTCACCTGGAACAGCAGCACTCCGCCCAGCAGAAAGGAAGCCATGGCCGAAAGGGCGCTGATCGCCAATCCCGCATTGGCCTGCTGCTTCAATTCGTCGGCACTATGCGTTACCGAGCGGCTGACGACGTGTTCGAGCGACTTCATCGCCTCGATTTTTCGGGACGACACTTGAAACCACCGCTCCGGGTCGGGCAAGCTGTCCGCCGATATCGCCGCGCTGTGTCCGACAGCAATGACTCGCCGCCGAATTGCTTCGCCCTCGCGGACAAACGGCTGGCCGGTGATCGCTTCGAAACCGGCTTTCGCATCGTCATCGGCGAGCTGCAGAAATCGCCTGACCGCCAGATCCTCGACCGCGCGCAGGCGATGAAAGGCCGCCATGCGGGAATACGAGCCAAAGTCACGCGACGAAAGTATGGCCGTCAAGAGCGCGCGCTCCTGGCCCGCCATCTCCTTGGCCTGCAGAAAAGCCATGTAGGCCAACTGCGGGCGCAGCGTTCCGCTGTCCGTCACCAGAGTCGAGTTCATCACGTCGAACAACATGTCGATCACGGCCGAATAACGATCGACCGTCACCTCGCGCGACAGGGTCAGCTCGGTCACGAGCCGGCGCAGCCTGCCGATCTGTCGCAAATCTTGCAACGCAGAGGGGTGCGCTGAATCCAGATACGAGTACATGCGTTCATCATTTAGCAGAGTGGGCGTGACCGATGCCAGCGCCAGTTCCGTAGCTTCGCCCTGCCGCGCCAGGGCATCGGCAAAATACCTGCCTCCGGAAGCGATATAGCCGCTGGAAAGACCTCGCTCGAGCTGCAACTCATGCATCAGGGCGCTACTGGCGGCATTTAATTCGGCCCACCGGAATACCACCCCGGCGCGTAACTGATCGGCAAGCTTTTCCTGAATATTGCGCGCCGAGAATAGTGACAGGACCATGAAGAAGGCCGCCAGGAGCCACAGCGAGTGGTATTTGATCCGATGGAATGAGGTAGCTTGCACTTGTTGGGCCTGTTATCGATAAGGCTGCACTTCCCTGGATCTGGTCCCCACCGTCCTGACTTGGGTGTTATATCGTGCACTGCAACATAACAACTTGACGGCGGATAAGTCGCGAGCCGGCAAGCACCCGCCGCAAACGCAAATGGAAAGGCCCAGCGGCGATTCCGGGGAGAAATCAGGCCCGTGCGGCCTGGCCGAATCATTTCTTGTATTCGGGGCTTGAAGCCGCCGGATTCACCCTCATATTGGACGGGTTTCTTTCGGAGCCCGACCCATGCAGGACAATTCCGCCCCCTCCAGCCAAGACCCCGCGAGCTTGCCCGATGCCACGCAAGCCAACCCGGCCGCCGTGTCGCCAGCGCCTACTTTTGAGCCGTCGCCCGAAACAACCGTGATGCCCAGCCTCGAAGACCTGTTGAAGGCCGCCGAACTCAAGGCCGCCGAGCACCACGACGCCTGGTTGCGCGCCAAGGCCGAGACCGACAACGTGCGCCGCCGCGCCCAGGAAGACATCGGCAAGGCCGGCAAGTTCGCCGTCGAAAAGTTCTCCGGCGAGCTGCTGGCGGTCAAGGACAGCCTCGAAGCGGCGCTGGCCAGCGACAACCAGAGCGCCGAACACCTCAAGGAGGGCGTCGAACTGACCCTGCGCCAACTGGTCGCGGCCTTCGACAAGTTCAGCCTGGCCGAAATCAACCCGGCCGGCCAGAAATTCGATCCGCACCAGCACCAGGCCATCAGCCAGATCGAGGCGCCCGACGAGAAAACCGAAGCCAACACCGTGCTCAATGTCCTGCAGAAGGGCTATGCGCTGCACGGGCGGGTGATTCGCCCCGCATTGGTGGTGGTTTCCAGGGCCAAGGCTTGAAGCAAACCGCACTATCCCCATATCAGGCTTAGAGATTCGTCGCGGGCGTCCCCGGCGAGCAACATTATCAAAGGAAAAATCATGGGCAAGATCATCGGCATCGACCTCGGCACCACCAACAGCTGCGTCGCCATCATGGAAGGCGGCAAGCCCAAGGTCATCGAAAACGCGGAAGGCGCGCGCACCACGCCGTCCATCGTCGCCTACGCGGACGACAACGAGATCCTCTGCGGCGCCGCGGCCAAGCGCCAGGCGGTGACCAACGCCAAGAACACCCTGTTCGCGGTCAAGCGCCTGATCGGCCGCCGCTTCGAAGAGAAAGAGGTGCAGAAGGACATCGACCTGATGCCCTTCAAGATCGTCAAGGCCGACAATGGCGACGCCTGGGTCGAAGCGCGCGGCAACAAGATGGCGCCGCCGCAAGTCTCCGCCGAAGTCCTGCGCAAGATGAAGAAGACCGCCGAAGACTACCTCGGCGAGGAAGTCACCGAGGCGGTGATCACCGTGCCCGCCTACTTCAACGACAGCCAGCGCCAGGCCACCAAGGACGCCGGCCGCATCGCCGGCCTCGACGTCAAGCGCATCATCAACGAGCCGACCGCGGCCGCGCTGGCCTTCGGCATGGACAAGCAGGAAGGCGACCGCAAGATCGCGGTGTATGACCTCGGCGGCGGCACCTTCGACATTTCGATCATCGAGATCGCCGAACTCGACGGCGAGCACCAGTTCGAGGTGCTGTCGACCAACGGTGACACCTTCCTCGGCGGCGAGGACTTCGACCAGCGCCTGATCGACTATGTCGTCACCGAATTCAAGAAGGAACAGGGCGTCGACCTGAAGAACGACGTGCTGGCCCTGCAGCGCCTCAAGGAAGCCGCGGAAAAGGCCAAGATCGAGCTGTCCTCGGCGCAGCAGACCGAATTCAACCTGCCCTACATCACCGCCGACGCCTCCGGGCCGAAGCACCTGGCGATGAAGCTGACCCGCGCCAAGTACGAAGCCCTGGTCGAGGATCTGATCGAGCGCACCATCGCACCGTGCCGCATCGCGATCAAGGATGCCGGCGTCAAGACCTCGGACCTCACCGACGTGATCCTGGTCGGCGGCATGACGCGCATGCCCAAGGTGCAGGAAAAGGTCAAGGAGTTCTTCGCCAAGGAACCGCGCCGCGACGTCAACCCCGACGAAGCCGTGGCGGTCGGTGCCTCGATCCAGGGCGGCGTGCTGCAAGGCGAAGTCAAGGACGTGCTGCTGCTCGACGTGACTCCGCTGTCGCTCGGCATCGAAACCCTGGGCGGCGTCATGACCAAGCTGATCCAGAAAAACACCACCATCCCGACCAAGGCGGCGCAGACCTTTTCCACCGCCGACGACAACCAGAGCGCGGTGACCATCCACGTCCTGCAGGGCGAGC
>CAZYTN010000067.1:0-10239 GCA_964650115.1 uncultured Sulfuritalea sp. | reverse complement strand
AGATACAACGTTTCAGATGCTCAAAGGTTGTCATGTTTTACGGAAATATCAATAAGCAGCGAGCAGCACCTCACCGGAAAGCCGCAACGGAAAACCGTTGCGGCTTTTTTTCTGGGCTAAAGTGGCGCCACGCGACTCGCCTGCAAACAACCTGTTATCCGCCCCCGATCAATGACGGTTCGGTTCCCCGCGAAGGGCTTATCCATGCTGTGGTCTGCTCTGCAGATTATTCTGCTGGTCTATCTGGGTCTGGCGGCTTTGATCTATTTCAAGCAGTCCTCGCTGGTCTTCCTGCCGGAAATGGACCGCGGCTTTCGTGCCAGCCCGGCTGACATCCGCTTGCCCTTCACCCCCCTGCGACTGGCCACAACGGACGGTGAAACCCTCGATGGCTGGTTTGTGCCCGCAGATGCGATTCGTGAAACCCGTGGTCTGGTGATTTTTATGCACGGTAATGCCGGGAACATGGGCCATCGGCTGGATTATCTGCGCATGTTCCATGATCTCGGACTGGCGACCCTGATCATCGACTATCGCGGTTACGGCCGCAGTAGCGGAGCCCCGTCAGAAGAGGGCACCTATCTGGATGCCGCAGCCGCGTGGCGTCATGCCACGCAAGTGCTCGGCTTCGCTGCCAGTCGCATCGTGCTCTACGGGGAGTCGCTGGGCGGAGGCGTGGCTGCGCAACTGGCCGTGAAGAATCGTCCTGCCGCACTGATACTGGCATCGACCTTCACCTCGGTGCCCGACATGGGGGCCGATCTGTATCCGCTGTTACCGATACGGCTGCTCGCTCGCATCGGTTATGACACCCTGGCGCGCCTGCCGCAGATTTCCTGCCCGGTACTGGTAATCCACAGCCGCGACGACGACATCATTCCTTTTGCCCATGGCCGGCGCCTGTTCGAGGCGGCCCGCCAGCCGAAACAGTTTCTTGAAATCGAAGGCGGCCACAACGAGGGTTTCGTCTTTGGCCGGGAGCACTGGGTCAAACAATTGGATGTATTCCTGCAACTGGCTTTGCCATGAAGCGTGGCCAAATGCCTTTTGGATATCAGACGCCGGTCGCAACAGCCCAATACGCCGGATCACGCCAGGTCGCTTTCAGCAGATCGATGAACAGCCGGACGCGCAGAGGCAGATGCCGGCGCTGCGGTACAACCGCGTGAATACCCACCGGCGGCGCAGCGAATTCGTCGAGCACCGTCACCAAGCGTCCCGCTGCGATATCAGCGCCGACTTCCCACAGCGAGCGCCAGGCCAGACCCTTGCCGGCCAGCGCCCAGTCGTGCAGCACCGCGCCATCGTTGCATTCGAAGCTGCCGCTGACTTTCACGGTCCGAACCTCGCCTTCGACACGCAAGGTCCAGCCGCGTTGCTGGCGCAGCGACAGGCAGTTGTGCTCGGCCAGAAAAGTCGGCGCTGGCGGCACGCCGAATTTCGCAATGTAGTCCGGGCTGGCAACAACCACTCGCTGCATCTCGCCCAGCCGGATGCTGATCAGGCTCGAATCCGCGAGATCACCGATACGGATGGCGCAGTCCACGTTCTCATCGACCAGATCGACAAGCCGGTCCGAAAGGTCGAGCCTTACCGTCACCTCCGGATTGCCTTCGATGAATCGCGTCAGCAGCGGCGCCACATGACGTCGTCCAAAACCGGCCGGCGCGGATACCTTCAAATGGCCGCCGGGACGAATGCCGCCCAGGCTCACCGCGCCTTCGGCATCCGCCAGTTCGCGCAGGATGCGCTGGCAGTCTTCGAGAAACGCGGCGCCCTCGAAGGTCAGCGAAATCCTTCGCGTGGTGCGCAGCAGCAGCTTGACGCCCAAACGTTCTTCCAGGGCGTCAATACGCCGACCGACAATGGCCGGGGTCACGCCCTCGGCACGGGCGGTCGCTGACATGCTGCCACGACTTGCGACGCCAACGAAGGCAGATATCTGCTTGAATTGATCCATTAGATACTAATAGTCAACAATCAATTGATCGAATCATAGCTTCTCTATCGAAACAGGCAAGAATAGAATTTGGTCATCGCCCTACCCCATCCCAAGGAGTCCCCACATGAACCTGCCTGCCGGTATTCAGATCACTGCCCCCATCACCGCCGACTACGCAAAGATACTCACGCCCGAAGCCATCGCGCTGGTTGCCAAATTGCACCGAGCCTTCGAACCCCGCCGCCAGGAACTGCTCACGGCCCGCGTTGCCCGGCAGGCGCGCATCGACGCCGGTGAAATGCCTGATTTCCTTCCCGAAACCAAGCACATCCGCGAAGGCGACTGGAAAATTGCGCCACTGCCCAAGGCTCTTGAGCGCCGCCACACCGAAATCACCGGCCCGGTCGAAGCCAAGATGGTCATCAATGCCTACAATTCCGGCGCCGATTCCTACATGACCGATTTCGAGGACTCCAACAGCCCGAAGTGGGACAACCTGATTCAGGGTCAGATCAACATCTACAAAGCGATCCGCCGCGAACTGAGCTTCAAGAACGAAGCCGGCAAGGAGTACAAGCTCAACGACAAGATCGCCACCCTGCAGGTCCGACCCCGCGGCTGGCATCTGGACGAGAAGCATGTGCTGATCGACGGCCAGCGCGTCTCCGGCGGCGTTTTCGATTTCGCACTATTTCTGTTCCACAACGCCAAGGAACAGCTCGCGCGCGGCGCCGGCCCCTACTTCTACCTGCCGAAGATGGAAAGCCACCTCGAAGCCCGGCTGTGGAACGACATTTTCGTCATGGCGCAAAACGAGATCGGCCTGCCACAAGGCACCATCAAGGCCACGGTCCTGATCGAGACGATACTGGCCACCTTCGAACTCGAAGAAATCCTCTACGAACTGCATGAGCACAGTGCCGGCCTCAACGCCGGGCGCTGGGACTACATCTTCTCCTGCATCAAGAAGTTCAAGCGCAACAGGGACTTCTGTCTTGCCAATCGCGGCGCGATCACCATGGAAGTCCCCTTCATGCGCAGCTATGCGCTGGCACTGGTCAAGGCCTGCCACAAGCGCGGCGCCCCGGCGATGGGCGGCATGAGCGCGCTGATCCCGATCAAGAATGACCCGGTGGCAAACGAGAAGGCCCTGGCCGGCATCCGCCATGACAAGACCCGCGACGCCAATGACGGCTTCGACGGCGGCTGGGTGGCCCACCCGGGGCTGGTGTCGATCGCCGCCGAGGAATTCAGGAAGGTGCTGGGCGAGCGCCCCCACCAGTGGGAAAAGCAGCGCGACGAAGACTTCGGCCCCAAGGACTGGCTCAACTTCCAGCCCGAACAACCCATCACGGAAACCGGGGTGCGTAACAACATCAACGTCGGCATCCATTACCTCGGCAGCTGGCTCGCCGGCAACGGCTGCGTGCCCATCCACAACCTGATGGAAGATGCCGCCACGGCGGAGATCAGCCGTTCCCAAATATGGCAGTGGGTGGTTTCCCCCAAGGGCAAGTTGGACGACGGCCGCAAGGTCACCGCCGAAATGGTGCGCGGCATCATTCCCGAAGAACTGGCGAAGGTGAAGGCCGTGGTCACCGCCCAAGGCGAAAATACCGAAACCTACGACCAGGCGGCGAAGATCTTCGAGGAAATGTCGCTCGCCGACAACTACCCGGAATTCCTCACCCTGCCGCTGTACGAGGCGATGGAATAGGAATCGTCGACAAGCGCCGATGAAAAGTCGGCGCTGGCGGTACGGCGCCAAAACTGTTGCCCGCGGTGGCCTCCAGATCGGCATCCGGTGACGGCTGCATTAGCCGCCGCTGATAGAAACCCGCTTGATCCGTAGATCATAATAAATTCGTTTACCGGCTATGGCAGCCCTGCAATAATTCCCCTGCAGACAATAGTGACGCTGCTATGACGTTGCATTGAAGGGGGACGGGTAAGGCATCGGCCGGCACTGGAGGCCGGGGAGGGTGCCTTGCTATTTCCATTGATTCGAAAACAAACGTTTTGCCTTTCATGGCAAGCGGATCATTTGGATTCGTAAGATGGCTGACGAAGCAAAAAAAACCGAATGCAAGGACGGGTTTTTCAATTGCCTGATGAACCCGCCGAAATGCTCGATGCTGCGCATGATCGTGGTCGGCGTGCTGGGCGGCATCATCATATGGGGTGGCCTCAACACCGGCATGGAATGGACGAATCGCTCCGAGTTCTGCATGTCCTGCCATGAAATGACGATTCCGTTCGAAGAACTGAAAAAGACCGTCCACTACAAAAACCGCAGCGGTACGACGGTGCAATGCGCCGACTGCCACGTCGCCAGCAGCAAGACGCCCACCGATTACATCTTCAAGTCCTTCCAGAAGATCGTGGCTGCGCGCGACGTCATCGGCCACATCAAGGGCACCCTCGAGACACCTGAGAAATATGAGGAGCACCGCCTGATAATGGCCCAGCGTGTCTGGGAACGCATGAAGGAGAGGGATTCCAAGGAGTGCCGCAACTGCCACGACTTCAAGACGATGGACCCGGAAAAGCAGAAGGATCGTTCCGTCGTCAAGCATGAAGGTGCAGTCCAGGATGGCAAGACTTGTATCGACTGTCACAAGGGCATCGCGCACAAACCGGTGCACCATCTGCTGGAAGGTGGACAAGCCCCAGCCGGCGCAGCTGCCGCAGGCACTTCACCACCGCCCACACAAACGGAAGCCCCTGCACCGCCGAAGGTCGGAGCCGCGGAGACCCCAGCGGCTGCAGCCGCCGACAAAGCCGCTCCCACTGCCCCGGCTGCCGCCATAGCCGTCGCCGCGGCACCCGCTCAACCCACCAAGGCAACGCCGAAGGCAGAAGCGACCGGTGCTGCAGCACCCGCCGCCGTCAGCACAATCACTGCGCTGGACTGGAGCAAAGTGCCGTCTCGCCAGATCAAGGTGTTCTATCCGGGTCAGGCCAGCCTGGAGTGGGTGATGAACAAGGCCGACCATTCTTCCGCCGCCGACATCATCGAAAAGAAACGCGCCTGCGCCAAGTGCCACGAGGGCGATGCCAATGAAGTCGGTGCCGCGATCGTCGCCGGCAAGCCGGTGGGCGTTTCCAAGACCGTAATGGAGCCAAATCCGCCTGCCGGCAAGGTGGGATTCATCCCGGTGACATTCCAGACCACCCATGACGACAGCAAGATCTATTTCCGCTTCGAATGGGTCCCGCCGAAGAACGGCGACAAGAAGCTGGACCCAAAGAATGAAGTCAAGGTCGCCATGATGTTCGACGGCGGCGGTACCGTCGAAGGAAGCGAACAGAACGGTTGCTGGGCCACCTGCCACATCGACCTGCGGACCATGAAGGACGCCAAGGATGACAAGAAGACCAAGTACATCAAGGACGCCGACCTTGCTGGCGGCAAGTTCATGGATTTGATTCAGTTCCGCAGCGGCAAGGGCCAGAACCCGGTGGATGGCTGGGTCGACAGCGAGCGCCACATGGACGGCGGCAAGAGCCACTTCAAGGCCGAAGGCAAGAAGGAAGGCAACAAGTGGATCGTGACTTTCGAGCGCACTCTGGCCGGCGGTGGCAAGGGTGACCATGTCATTACCGCCGACAAGGTGTATAACTTCGGCTTCGCGATTCACGAGGACTACACCAACGCCCGCTTCCACTATGTTTCGCTGGGCTATCAGTTCGGTCTGGACAAACCCAATCCGGGCGTGAAGAACTATATCGACGTGCAAAAGCAGTGATACGGCAATTGGTTTTTTCGCAGTACATTCATCAATACCAAGGAGGAGACAAGATGATGATGAAGTGGAGAGGATGGGCGCTGGCCACCGGCGTTCTGGCAATATCCGCGCTGGCCCAGGCGGCACCGCCCACCGCGGCGATGCTGTCGAATGCCTGCGCCGGCTGTCACGGCACCAACGGCGGCAGCGCAGGGCCGACCATGCCAAGTCTGGCCGGTCAGTCCAAGGAAGCCATTGAAGTCGCCATGAAGAAGTTCAAGAACGGCGAACGCCCCGGAACAATCATGGGTCGCTTGGCGAAGGGATACAGCGACGCCGAGGTTACGGCCATGGCCGAGTTCTTCTCCAAGCAGAAACTCCACGTCACCAGCCAGAGTCTCGACAAGGCCAAGATCGCCAAGGGCGCCGGCCTGCAAGAGAGCAACTGCGGCCGCTGCCACATCGAGGACGGCAAGGAAGGCAAGGACGACACGCCGGCCATGGCCAGCCAGTGGCTGCCGTACATGCAGATGCAGATGGCCGACTACTTGTCGGGCAAGCGCAAGATGCCGGAAAAAATGAAAGAGAAAGTCGATCCGATGTCGAAGGAAGATATCGAAGCCCTCTTGCACTTCTACGCCAGCGTTAAATAAGGGAGAAAACAAAATGACTCTGGATCGCAGAAGTTTCCTCAAGTTGGTCGGTGCAGGCGCCGGTGCCGCGGGTCTGCCGCTGATCGGGCGGGCGGCCGAAATGATGCCCAAATCGGGCAAGCGTGTGGTCGTGATCGGCGGCGGTTACGGCGGCACCATCGCTGCCAAGTACATCCGCATGATGGACAAGAGCATCGAAGTGGTGATGATCGAGCGCAACGACCATTTCGTATCGTGTCCGTTCAGCAATCTTTACATTGGCGGCGTAATCACGGAAATGGGCACGCTGACCATCAAGTACGACAAGCTCGCCGCGAATCACGGCGTCAAGGTCGTGCAAGCCGAAGTCACCGCCATCGACCCGGCCGGAAAGTCGGTCACGACCTCCAAGGGAACGATCGCCTATGATCGCCTCGTGGTCTCGCCCGGCGTCGATTTCCGCCTGGAAGAAATGAAGGGCTACGATGCCGCCGCGATGGAAAAAATGCCTCACGCCTGGAAGGCCGGTCCGCAGACCGTCCTGCTGCGCAAGCAACTGGTTGACATGAAGGATGGCGGCACCGTGGTGATGACCGTGCCGCTGGCACCCTACCGCTGCCCGCCCGGACCTTACGAACGCGCCAGCATGATTGCGCACTACCTGAAGAAGAACAAGCCGAAGTCGAAAATTGTCGTGCTCGACGCCAACCCCGACATCACATCGAAGGGCGGCCTGTTCAAGAAGGGCTGGAAGGACAATTACGAGGGCATCATCGACTACCGTCCGGCCAAGAAGGTCACCGAAGTCGATGCCAAGGCGATGGCCGTAATGGTCGAAGGCCTTGAGGAGGTCAAAGGCGACGTCATCAACGTGATTCCGCCGCAACGCGCCGGACAGATCGCCGTCGCCACCGGATTAGTCGGCGACGACAAAAACTGGTGCCCGGTCAATCCGACGACCTTCGAGTCGACCAAGCAGGCTAGCATTCATGTCATTGGCGACGCCTGCGTAGCCGGCGCAATGCCGAAATCGGGCTACTCGGCCAACTCCGAAGCCAAGGTCTGCGCCATGAACATCGTTGCGCTGATGAACGGCAAGGAAACCACCGAACTGTCGGGCATCAACACCTGCTACAGCTACATCACCGACAAGGAGGCGGTCAGCGTCGCTGCGGTCTATACGGTCAAGGAAGGCAAAATCATTGCCGTACCGAATTCCGGCGGCGTCTCCCCGGCCGACTTCTCGGCGGCAAAGCTGGAGGCAATCTACGCCGATAGCTGGCTGCGAAACATTCTTACTGAAATGTCGACCTGATCGCTGGCCGTTTCAACAGGACAAACCCCGCCAGATGGCGGGGTTTGTTTTTCATGCGCCACCGACAAGGGCCTATTGATGCCCGGTGCTGCCAAAGCCTCCGGCTCCGCGTTCGCTGTCCTGAAACTCCTCCACCACATTGAACGCTACCTGCATCACAGGCACGACCACCAGTTGCGCCAACCGATCCAGCGGGTTCAGCGTAAACAGGTCGTGGCCGCGATTCCAGGTTGATACCAAGATCTCGCCCTGGTAGTCGGAATCGATCAGCCCGACCAGATTGCCCAGCACGATACCGTGCTTGTGACCCAGTCCGGATCTCGGCAAGATCATCGCCGCCAGACCCGGATCCGACAGATGAATCGCTATGCCGGTCGGGATCAGGACAGTTTCCCCCGGATTGATCTTGATCGCCATTTCGATGCAGGCGCGCAGATCGATACCGGCCGCCCCCGCGGTCGCATATTGCGGCGCATAGCGATCGTCTTTCAGCCGAGAATCAAGAATCCTGAGGTCAATGCTGGCCATGCCGCTTCTCCATCAGGGCGACAATATGCGTGACAATGCCGCGCGCCACCTCGGACTTGCCCGCTGGCGGCAGCACATGGGCGCCGGCCGCGTCAAACAGGGTCACCGCATTGGTATCGCCGCCCAAACCGTCCTGTACCAGATTGCCGACCACCAGCGCGAGTTTCTTGGCCACGCGCTTGCCTTCCGCATAGGCGGCCAGATCCCGGCTTTCGGCGGCAAAACCGACACAAAACGGAGCATCTGGCAGCGCCGCTACCTCGGCCAGGATGTCGGGGTTGGCTTCAAGCTCCAGCGTAAGGCCGCTGGTGCCCTTCTTGATCTTGTGGGCGACGGCTTGCCGCGGCCGATAGTCGGCGACCGCCGCGACGCCGATGAATACATCCTGTCCGGGCAATGCCCGCATCACCGCTTCGCGCATTTGGAGAGCGCTTTGCACGTCGACCCGATGCACGCCGCGCGGTGTGGCTAGCGCCACCGGCCCGGCAACCAGGGTCACCTCGGCGCCGGCTTCTGCACAGGCCCGCGCCAGCGCGAACCCCATCTTCCCTGAACTGGAGTTGCTGAGACCGCGCACCGGATCGAGCGCTTCGAAAGTC
Source organism: uncultured Sulfuritalea sp. (assembly GCA_964650115.1). Taxonomy (GTDB): domain Bacteria; phylum Pseudomonadota; class Gammaproteobacteria; order Burkholderiales; family Rhodocyclaceae; genus Sulfuritalea. The sequence goes on along the minus strand of CAZYTN010000067.1, from coordinate 1,495 downwards.
GGCCCGGCAGTCAGCAAAACACGTTTGCCTGCCATGATTTTGGCTTGCAGCGAGGCATAAAGATCAGCGAACAGCTCGGCCGCCTCCAGCATGCGGCCATCACCCACCTCGCCGCAGGCCTGTTCGCCATGGGCAGGGCCGAGAATGCACGTGCCATCCGCGATCAGTTGCGCCACGTTGCGCTGCGTCGCGCGGTTTTCCCACATCTGGCGATTCATGGCGGGGGCCACCAGCAAGGGGCAATCCCGCGCCAGACAAAGCGTGGACAACAGGTCATCAGCAAAGCCATGCGCCAGTTTGGCGAGAAAATCCGCCGTCGCCGGGGCCACCAGCAAGGCGGCCGCACCGCGCGTAAGGTCGATGTGGGCCATGCCGTTCTCCATGCGCTCATCCCACAGCGCCTGCCATACACGGCGACCGGTGAGCGCCTGAAAAGTGGCCACACCGACGAACTGTGCACCCGCCGCAGTCAGAACTACCTCAACTTCAGCACCCGCCTTGACCAGCAGGCGCACCAACTCTGCCGCCTTGTAAGCCGCTACGCCGCCCGTCACTCCCAGCACAATGCGTTTGCCCTGAAATTCAGTCATGACATTAAAATCCCGCGAATCGGCACTCGAGCGGGAGATTCTAAACCATGGCCATACGCGATTGGCCCGCGGCGGAACGCCCGCGTGAAAGGCTGGCCCAACAAGGAGCGGCGGCGCTGTCGGACGCCGAACTGCTGGCAATATTTCTTCGCGTCGGCGTTCGCGGCAAAAGTGCGGTGGATCTCGCCCGTGAACTGCTGGCAAGCTTCGATGGCCACTTGGCGCGCCTAGCCGCCGCCAGCACGAAAGAACTCGCCCGCCTTCCCGGCATCGGGCCGGCCAAAGCCGCCCAGCTTGCCGCGACACTGGAACTGGCACGCCGAGCGCTCGCCGGATCAATGAAGGTGAAAGATGCGATGGCCTCGCCCCAAGCAGTCCGCGACTGGTTGCGTTTGTCGCTGGGCAACCTGCAGCACGAGGTCTTCGTCGCCCTGTGGCTGGATGCCCAAAACCGGCTGATCGCCAGCGAGGAACTATTTCGCGGCACCCTGACCCAAACCAGCGTTTATCCACGCGAAGTCGTCAAACGGGCCCTGGCAAACAACGCCGGTGCAGTGATCCTCGCCCACAACCACCCCTCGGGGCTCGCCGAACCCTCACGCGCCGACGAAGTACTCACTTCATCACTGAAGCAGGCCTTGGCGCTGATAGACGTCAAGCTTCTGGACCATTTCATCGTGACCGGGAGCGCAGAACCCTTGTCCTTCGCCGAGCGCGGATTGATTTGAAATCGAAGTTACAGTGCAGGCTAATGCCGGCTTTATCAGCGTTAAGGGTAGCGGCGAAACTAAAAAAGAATTGAATTTTTGCCCGATTGTTTGGTAAACTGTTGGGCTTCGCAAAATCAGCGTTCAGGAGCACCACATGTCTCGCGTATGTCAAGTGACGGGCAAGGCCCCGATGGT
>CAZYTN010000066.1:0-10239 GCA_964650115.1 uncultured Sulfuritalea sp. | reverse complement strand
AACGACGCCATATCCGGCAAGGTGCACAGTCTCGCCGTGGCCCTGATCGCGGCCAGCGACCAGGCGGGCGTGACGCGCGCCCTGTATTCGCATCTGGGCGGGGCCTTCGCCGTGCCGCATGTGACGTTGCGCCTGTGGGGCGAGGGACAGGGCGAGGGCCACGAGTTCGAACCGGTGGCGGATGCGGTCAAGGCCTTCGCTTCCAATTTGCATCAGCCTTACTGCGGAGCCGTGGCCGGGCAGGAATCGCTGGCCTGGTTCGGCGAGTCGGCAACGCACTTGCGCTCGATGACGCAGATCGCGCTGCGCGAATCCGGCACCTGCTTCGGCCTGCTGGTGATGGCCAGCGAGGAGCCGCACCGCTTCTATCCGGAACTCGGCACCCTGTACCTCGAGCGCATCGGCGAGATGGCTGCGGCGGCAGTGCGGCGCGTCGCTCCCTGACCGTGGTGTACCCCCGCGCTCGCAAAATCGACGCGCTGCCCCCCGGGGGGGCGGGCATTTCCCTGGAGACGGCTCTGCGGGAAATGGCGGACGGTTCGGTCGGGCATTTCCTTACCGAGCTCGCCATACAGCGCGGCGCCAGCCCGCATACGCTCGATGCCTATCGCCGCGACCTCGCGCGCCTGATGGCGCTGGCGGCCGGCGCCGAACTGGCGGCGCTGAAGCCCGTGCAACTGCGCCGCGGCCTGATGGCTTTGCACGCCCAGGCATTGGCGCCGCGCTCGATTGCGCGCACCCTGTCCGCCTGGCGCAGCTATTACGCCTGGCTGGCGCGGCGCGGCGCCATCGCGCTGAATCCCGCCGACGGCCTGCGCCCGCCGAAGCGCCCGCACACCCTGCCCAAGGCGCTCGGCATCGACCAGGCGGCGGCCCTGCTCGACCGACCGGCCGCCGCGCCACCCGAGGGTTTGGAAAACGCGCCGCTACACCTGCGCGATGCCGCGATGTTCGAACTGCTGTATTCCTCCGGCCTGCGCCTGTCCGAACTGGTCAGCCTCGACTGGCCCGGCGGCCTCGACCTGGCGGCAGGTGAAGTCACCGTCACCGGCAAGCGGCGCAAGACGCGCACGGTGCCGGTCGGCGACAAGGCGCGCGCCGCCCTGGCAGCGTGGCTGACGGTGCGTCCGCAATTCGAAAGCGACGCCGAGGCGGCGCTCTTCCTCGGCCGCAACGGCACCCGGCTGACGCCGCGCCAGGTGCAGGGCCGCCTCGCGCAGTGGGCGCAGCGGCAGGGCGTCGGCGTGCATGTGCATCCCCACATGCTGCGCCACTCCTTCGCCTCGCACCTGCTGCAGTCCTCCGGCGACCTGCGCGCAGTGCAGGAAATGCTCGGCCACGCCGACATCGCCGCAACACAGATCTATACCCATCTGGATTTCCAGCATCTGGCGAAGGTCTACGACTCGGCACATCCGCGCGCCAAGAGCAAATAGGCTGAGCGTGTCGCCGGCTCCCGCCTTTTCTGCGTCGCGCCGGCGCCGACTTTCATTGTCCAGGCAATTCAGGAATCCACAGCGGGTTGCTAGCCCGCCGCCCGCAGCCCCAGCAGAACCGCCATACCGACAACGAAAGGCAGCCAGGGATTGCGCCACAAAAGGGCGGCGGCAACCGCAGCGATGATGCCGGCAAGTTTCGGGTTCAGCGGCGCGAAATCGCCGGCGACCACCAGCACGTCGGGCGCCACGATGGCCGCCAGCGCGGCGGCCGGAGCGTAACGCAAGGCGCGCTGAACCACCGACGGCAGGCCCACCCGGCTGCCGAGGACGATGAAGCTGGCGCGCGGCAGTGTCGTCGCCAGGCCGATCAGGATGAAGGTCAGCCACAGCGCCGCTTCGCTGCTCATGGCGCTTCCTTCCTGCTGTTCCAGTGCTCGGCGGCGAAGCCGGCGCAGATCCCGGCGACGATGCCGACGATCAGGCCCAGGCGCAGCGGCATGCCGCGCAAGACCACGGCCGTGAAACCGCCGACTGCCGCGGCGACCAGCATCGGCCGCTGCTTCGCCATCGGCACCAGCAGCACCAGCAGGGCGATGCTGGCCATGAATTCGAGCGACCAGTGTTTCGGGATCGAGCCCGCCGCGAACACTCCGATCAGCGCGAAAACCTGCCACAGCAGCCAGGACCAGAGCGACGGCGCCAGAAAGTAGCCGAGACGCCAGCGCGTGTCGTCGACCTTGAGCATTTTTTCCAGGCAGTTGGCGAAGACGCCGTCGGTCAGCAGATGGCCGCTGAACCAGCGCATGGGAGTACCGACGCCGCGAAAGCCTTCGGCGATGGCAGCGCTGAAAATCACGAAACGCAGGTTCAGTGCCAGCGCCGTGACCACGATCAGCCACAAGGGTGCGCCCGCGCCGATCAGCGGCAGCGTGCCGAGCTGGGCGGTGCCGGCGAACACGATCACGTTCATGCCCATTGCCTGCAGCGGCGTGAAGCCGGTACTGATCATGGCCATGCCGGTGACCATGGCCCAAGGGATCAGGCCCACGGACAGGGGCAGGAAGCTGCGAAAGCCCTCGCGGGCGCCAAGGCGGAACGATGAATCGGGCATGACGGACCGGCAGAATGGAAGCGTTCCGCATTTTATGTGATCAATCGCCGCCGTCCCGCCAGCGCCGACTATTGTCCCTGGCGTATTTCGCGGTGCCCCGCGTCAGTTCGCCGCGCCGCGCTGTCAGGCTTGCGGCAGGTGGCCCTCGGCCAGCGCCGCGCGATAGACCCGCAGGGCCGCCTGGGCGTCGTCCGCGGCGTAGAGCATCTGGCGCTCGGTCAGGCGCGGATGGGCCCAGTTGGAGGTGGTGGTGCGTTTGGATTTCTGCATGCGCCGCCCGAGGTATCTGGCCACGGCCGTCTTCGCCCCCATGGCCTGTTTCGACTTTTCGCCGGGCAGCGCGCGCGAAAGATCGAGGATGCCTTGCGCCTCGATGCCCAGGCGCGAGCGGAGCTGGGCGAGGTCGCTGCCCAGACCGAAACCCACTTTCAGGATCTGGCGCGATTCGAGGATCTGCCGCAGGCCGGGGTAATCCACCTGCGGCCTGACCGGAAACAGGTAAACCCGGTCTTCCGTGGCAAGTTGCACCAGGTGCGGCCCGGTGGACACTTCGCCCTTGGCGAAGGTCGGTTTCGCCTCGGTGTCGAAGCCGAGCACATCTTCCGCCAGCAACGCCCGGCAGGCGTCGGCGGCGACGGCCGGGGAGTCGACCAGCACCACGTCGGCAAGGGCAATGCCATGGTACAGCGGCAACTCGACAGCGACGGCAATCTGCGGGGTCACATTCAGGTCCATGCGCGCATTATGTCCCCGCGGGACGTGGGGACGGTATCCCCCGGTGGGATATGTCCCCGCGGGACGTGGGGACGGTATCCCCCGGTGGGATATGTCCCCGCGGGAGGCGGGGACGGTATCCCGCGGCGGAATATCGCAAACGGTTTACAATGGCCATACTTAACTGTCCGAGTCTCCACGCATGGCTGAAACCGCATTCTGCTACCACTGTCGCCAACATCATCCGAAGACGGAGATGCGCCAGATCGAAACCAAGGCCGGCAAGCGCTGGCGCTGCATCCGCAGCATCGAAGCCACCCGTCAGGGTCAGGCCGCGCGCGAAGCCTATGGCCGCCAGGTATCCGAGATGAACAAGTCCGAGGCGCAAAGCCGGGCGCGTCTGACCAAGCCGATCGTCGTCTGACTGCGGCCCCGCGATGATGCTTCGCGGGTGTGCCCTCCTCCTGCTGAGCCTGCTCTGCGCCTGCGCGCCGCTGCCCCCCGGCCAGGGGCGCGCGACGCTGTGGCAGCCTTCGCCGAACTTCGACCAGCGCCGGCCGAACTTCGTCATCCTGCACCAGACCAGCAACGACACCGCGGCCAGGGCCCTGTCGACGCTGACCGACCCGAAGCGCAGGGTCAGCGCCCATTACCTGATCGGGCGCGACGGCGCGGTGATCCAGCTGGTCGATGAGAACGCCCGTGCCTGGCATGCCGGCGAGTCCTGGTGGGGAGGCAACACCGACCTCAACTCGGCGTCCATCGGCATCGAACTCGACAACACCGGCGACGAGGCCTTCGTCGAGCCGCAAATCACCGCGCTGCTGCTGCTGCTCGACGAACTGCGCCTGCGCTATCGCATTCCGCAGGCCAACTATCTGGCTCACGGCGATGTCGCGCCCGCGCGCAAGGTCGATCCAAGCCGCCTGTTCCCCTGGCAACTTCTGGCACAACATGGCTTCGGCCTGTGGTGCGACAAGCCGGATGCGGCGGCTCCCGCCGGCTTCGACGCCATGCTGGCGCTGCAGGCGCTGGGCTATGACATCAAGGTGCCGGCCGCGGCGCGCGGCGCCTTCCGCCGCCACTTTCTGGCGCGGGATGCCGATGCCGAACTGGCGCCCGACGAACAGGCCCTGCTGCATTGCCTGCTGCAAAGAAAGCTGCTGCGCGAATCGCCCGCGGACTAAACCAGTCGTGAGATTGCGCGACGCCGAGGTTCACGCTTGCATGACGAAAGACGGTTCCGAAATCCGCGAGCCGATGCATCCTTTGATCCATGGCAACCGCCGCCAAGACCTGGTCGAGGCCACCGGCGCGGAGCCCTTGCGCATCCTGTGTTGTTGCAGCCCGCCCTGCTCGCACGAAGACTCCGAACTGGTGGAAGACGCCTGATGACCAACAACATTTTTGCCGACCTGCCCGTGACGCAGGAAGCAGCGGAACGCCTGGAAATCCTGCTGGCGCGGCCCGGACTGCGCATCGAACGCATCGTCTCCAGCGGCCAGGCCAGCCCCGCGGGATTCTGGTACGAGCAGGCCGATGCCGAATGGGTTGTGCTGCTCGCCGGTGAAGCCCTGCTGCGCTTCGAGGACGAAAGCGAAGCGCGCCGCATGCACGCCGGCGACTGGATCTGCATCGAACCCGGGCGGCGGCACCGGGTCGAATGGACGGCCGCGAACACTCCAACCGTCTGGCTGGCGGTACATCACGACGCCGACTGATCAGGCGTTGCGCGACAGGCGGCGGCGAAGCCATGCCTTGCGGATTTCCTCCAGCGCCCACATCAGCGCCGCACCCACCACTGCCAGCAACCAGACGTCTGCGCCGACAGGCGCGGTGCCGAACAGCCAGTTGCCGGCCGGGGTGTAGATGATGAACAGGATCACTCCCAGTTCCGCCGCGAGCGCGAGCAGGATGTAGCGGTTGTCGAACAGTCCGACCGAGAGTGACGACCTGGACGGGTGCCGGCACAGGATCACATTCATCATCTGCATCACCACGATGGTCGCCAGGCAGGCCGAGGTCGCCTGCAGGTACAGCGGGGCGCTGCGGTCGAGGCTGACGCCGTAATGCCAGCCCGCCGCATCGAGCACGAAGAAGAACACCGCCATGGCCGCCGCCGCTTCCAGCACGCCGAGAAACAGGTAGGCACGGGCAATCAGGCCCCACGACAGCAGGCGCTCGTGGCGCGTCCGGGGTGGTCGCCGCATCACGCCGGGATCGGGTTTCTCGGCGCCGAGGGCCAGGGCCGGCAGCATGTCGGTGCCGAGGTCGACGGCGAGGATCTGGATGATGGTCAGCGGCAAGGGAATGCGGAACAGGACGAAGGCAAGGTAGGGCACCATCTCCGGAATGTTCGAACTCAGGATGTAGGTGAGGAACTTGCGGATGTTGTCGAACACCGCGCGCCCTTCCTCGATCGCGGCGACGATGCTGGCGAAGTTGTCGTCGAGCAGGATCAGGTCGGCCGCCTCCTTGGCCACGTCTGTGCCGGCAATGCCCATGGCGATGCCGATGTCGGCGGTTTTCAGCGCCGGTGCGTCGTTCACGCCGTCGCCGGTGACGGCGACGATCTCGCCCTTCTTCTGCAAAGCCTGGACGATCAGCATCTTCTGCTCGGCAGCGACGCGGGCGAAGATGATCTCCTTCGCGTCGAGCGCAAGTTGCAGTTGCGCCGGCGAGATGGCGCGCAGTTCGTCGCCGGTGATCACCACCGGCTGCCCGGCCTTCACCAGTCCGATCCGGCGCGCGATGGCCAGCGCCGTCTGCGGGTGGTCGCCGGTGACCATGATGATGCGGATGCCGGCCGTGGCGCAGCGCGCCACGGCGTCCGGCACTTCGGCCCGCGGCGGATCTTCCAGCCCGACCAGTCCGGAAAGAACCATGCCGCGCTCTGCAGTCGGCATGCCATCACCGACCGCACGATGGGCAAAGGCCATTACGCGCAGGCCGGCCTCGGCCATCTGCCGCTGCGCTGCGAGCAGGCGGGTTCTTGCCGCTGGATCGAGCGGCACGATGCCGGCGTCGAACCGCACGAAGTCGCAGGCGGCAATCACCGTTTCCGGCGCGCCCTTGCAGTAGAGCATGCGGCCCTGCGGCGTTGCGCTGAGTACCGACATGCGTTTGCGGTCGGTGTCGAAGGGAATCTCGTCTAGCCGCTGGTGGTCGGCCAGTTCGCCGGCGACCTGCCGGCCCATGCCCGCCAGCGCCACCTCCATCGGATCGCCCATCAGCGTGTTTTGACCATGCGCGTCGACGCTTTTCAGGTTGTGGCAGAGCGCGGCATTGACAAACAACTCGCGGTTGTCCTCCGTCAGGTGTGGCTGCGCTGCCAGGTCGGCAAAGTCGAGAAAGCCGCCCCCCAGCCACAGGCGCTGCACCGACATGAGGTTCTGCGTCAGCGTGCCGGTCTTGTCGCAGCAGATCGTCGTCGTCGAACCCAGCGCCTCGACTGCGGGCAGGTGGCGCACCAGGGCATTGCGCCTGGCCATGCGCTGCGTCGCCATGGCCAGCGACAGCGTCACCGTCGGCAGCAGCCCTTCCGGCACGTTGGCGACGATGATGCCGACGGCAAACAGCAGGTTCTCCCAGGTCGGCAGGCCCAGCGCCTGACCGATGAAAAACAACCCCACACCCATGCCCGTGGCAAGCGCCGCGACAATCCGGGAAAGCCGCGCAATTTCGCGCTGCAAGGGTGACGATGCCGCACCGGCGGTTTGGGTCAGATGGGCAATGCGGCCGAATTCCGTTCGCATGCCGGTGGCGTAAACCACCGCGCGCGCCTGCCCCGAAACCACTGAAGTCCCGGCCAGCACCACGTTCCTGGCATAGAGCGGCGAATTATCGACACTGCGCTCGGCGCTGGGCTCGGTGCTGCGCGCCTTGGGCAGGGATTCGCCCGTCACCGTCGCGGTATTCACGCGCAGCCCGAAGGCCTCGATCAGGCGGCAGTCGGCCGGAACGATTGCGCCTTCCTCCAGCAGCACGATATCGCCGGGCACCAGATCGGTGGCGAGCATTTCCACGATCGCCCCGCCGCGCAGCCCCTGCACTTTCTGTGGCAAGAGCTGGCGCAGCGCCGCCACGGCCTGCTCGGCCTTGTATTCCTGCCAGAAGGAAAAAATGCCGTTGATAATGATGACGCCGACAATCGCCACGCCGAGGCGGGCCATGCCCTGGCCCGGATCGAAATGTTCGGCGAGAAAAGCCAGCGCGGCGCCTATCCACAGAATGATGGCGAAGAAGTGGGTGAATTCGCGGGCGAAGCCGAGCAACAGATGCTCGCGGGCGACCTCCTCGACATGGTTCGCTCCGAACTCCGCCAGCCGGTGCGCCGCCTCGTCCACGGCCAGGCCGGCGGCCGTTGTCTTCAGGCTGGCGAGCGCCTGCTCGGTGCCCAGGGCATGAATCTGCATGGCCTAAACGGAGTGACGGTGGCGCGACTCCGCGATGCCCATGCCGGGAGCGAATCCACCCTCCCTGCTCACCAGGACTTCGCAACGCTGCTCGCAGCGCGACAGCACCGCCCTTTGCCGGGCGTCGGCATGGGCCGCCCACGCGTCGCGTTCTGCCTCGGGGCGACAGCAGCCCAGGCAAGGCGGCGGCGCCGGCTCCCTCCGGCAAACCTTGACGCAGGGCGAGCGCACGGCCATCGGCAGGCGCGTGTTGTTCATCGGATTCCTTTACCGCAGCGTCCGTCTTGCCCGGGTCGGCCGGCAACGCGACGGCATTCCGCGGTACGGCACGCAGAGTGCCAGGCTCTGCGTGCCGTTCGCGTGCTTACTTCTTCTGCGCCTTCATCTTGCGGCAACCCAGTTGCCGCGACTTGTCGTTGGCGAAGTACTCGAGTCCGTCGGCGCACGCCAGCGCTTTTGCGGGAGCCGTCGCGCCCTTGCCACCCTTGCAGGAAAAGTCGCCGGCCTTGCCCGCCTTGCCGGTCATCTTGTAGCCCTGCGGACATGCCGCAGCCGCAGGTTTGGCCGCAACCGGCGCAGCCTCGACCACCAGCGCGGCCTTTGCCTTGCCGAGACACTTCAAGTGAGTAGTGATCCTCTTGCCTTCGGCCTTGATTTTGTAGGTCCCCGGCTTGTCATAAGTCTTGGCGATGGTGACGGGAAACTTCAAATCCTTGCTGCCGATCTTGACGTTACGCGATTCGCTGCCGTCACCGAAATGCACCTCCATGCCGCAAAACGCCGGGGCCTCGCCTTCGGCGGAGATGGTGATCCTGACCGCCTGCCCGGCGCGCGCGGGGCTCGGCTCGACCTTGATCGCGCCGATGCCGCCTTGCTCGGCGACGGCAAGCGTGGCAGCGAAAGCGAGGGCAAATCCCAGTGCATATTTCATGTCGAAACTCCTTGGTCTGGTAACCTGCGAAATCTATCCGATTTTATCTGGAACGGGAAATCCGCATGAAACCACTCCGCATCCTGGGCATGGCGTTTGGCGTCGCCCTCGCCCTCGTTGCCGCCGCTCTCGGCACGCTGTACGCGCTCTTCGATGGCGAGAAGGTCAAGGCCGAACTGACCCGCGTCGTGATGGAGCAGAAGCAGCGCAAGCTGGACATCGCCGGCAAACTCGAACTCTCGGTATGGCCCGACGTCAGCATCAAGCTCGGTCGCCTGACGCTGTCGGAACCGGGTGGCAAGGAGGGGTTTCTTGCGCTCGATTCGGCGCGCGTGGCGGTGGCGGTGGTGCCGCTGCTGTCGAAGCAGGTGCAGGTGCAGCGCATCGAAGTCGATGGTCTCAAGGCGACGCTGATCAAGCGCAAGGACGGCACGCTCAACATCGCCGACCTGACGGGTGGTGCCGACAAGGAGGGTTCCGCCAAGACCGCACCAAAAGTCGGCGCTGACGGTACGGCGAGCACGCCGGTGCAGATCGACATCGCCGGCATCAAAATCGCCAACGCACAACTCACCTGGCGCGATGAAAAGAGCAAGGAGATGACAACCCTGTCCAACCTCGATCTCGGCAGCGGCAGGATACAGGCGGACAGCGGCAAGCAGACGCTGGCGGTCGATGCCCTGGCGCTCGCCGCCAAAGGCAAGACCGGCACCGACAGCTTCGAGCTGAAACTGGAAGTTCCGCGGCTCAACATTGCCCCGGACAAGTCGTCCGGCGAAACACTGAACCTCACGGCAAATCTGACCGGCAGCGACCGCAAGCTTGCCGCCAAGCTGGTGCTGTCCGGCGTCGAGGGCAACCTGAAGGCACTGAAAATCGGCAAGCTGGCGCTCGATCTCGATGCCAAAGCCGGCGAATCCACGCTCAAGGCTCACCTCGATTCCCCGGTCGCGGCCGACATCGCGGCGCAGACCGTGGCGCTGGAAAAGCTCGCCGGCAGCATCGACCTGGCCAATCCGCAGATGCCGATGAAGCAGCTCAAGCTGCCGCTGGCGGGCAGCCTGCGCGCCGACCTGGCGAAGCAAAGCGCCGCGCTCGATCTGGGCACCCGCTTCGACGAATCGAAAATCGCCCTGAAACTCAAGGTGGCGAAGTTCGCGCCGCTGGCGCTGGGCTTCGACCTCGACGTCGACACGCTCAATGTCGACAAATATCTGCCGCCCAAGAAAGCGGAAGAGAAAGCCGCCGCGAGCCCGGCCGCCGCAGGCAAGACGGCCCCCGAGGGCAAGCAAGCCGCCGGGGGTAAGGAGAGCAAGCTGGATTTTTCGGCGCTGAAGGGGCACGACGTCAATGGCGCGCTGCGCATCGGCAGCTTGCAGGTCTCGAAGCTGAAGCTGGCAAAGCTGAATGCGAAGATCAAGCTCGCCGGCGGGCGTCTCGACGTGGCGCCGCTGACGCTGAATCTCTACGAAGGCAGCGCCAGCGGCAGCCTGTCGCTGAATGCGGCCGGCAACCAGGTCGGCCTCAAGCAGAACCTGACCGGGATCAGCATCAACCCGCTGCTGAAGGATCTTGCCGACAAGGACCTGCTGGAAGGTCGCGGCAACGTCGCGCTCGACGTCACCAGCC
>CAZYTN010000065.1:0-10263 GCA_964650115.1 uncultured Sulfuritalea sp. | reverse complement strand
CTGGTCCGCTCGGAAACCGGCGTCGGCAGCTCCAGCGCCTCCGGCCACTAAGCAAGACTGCAGCAAATCAGAAGCCAGTCCCCGGCAACGGGGGCTGGCTTTTTTCATTGCCGGCACTGGAATATGCATAGATCAAGACCATATAAAGCGCGGTTCGGTTTTCTGTGACAATCTCGCATTTTCGATCGAAGGCAGTTCATGGCGACAATAGGCACCGAGCAAGTCATCAGCGTTCATCACTGGAACGACACCCTGTTCAGCTTCCGCACCACGCGTGATCCTGGGCTGCGTTTCGAGAATGGTCACTTCGTGATGATGGGTCTCGAGGTCGATGGTCGCCCGTTGCTGCGCGCCTACAGTATTGCCAGCGCCAACCACGACGAGCATCTGGAATTCTTCAGCATCAAGGTGGCGAACGGACCGCTGACCTCGCGACTGCAGAATATCCAGGTTGGCCAGTCCGTACTGGTCAGCCGCAAGCCGACCGGCACGCTGGTAATCCGCGATCTGAAGGCGGGCAAGACGGTATACCTGTTTTCGTCCGGCACCGGTCTCGCCCCGTTTCTCAGCATCATTCACGATCCGGAAACCTATGCCCGCTTCGAGAACGTGGTGCTGGTGCACGGCGTACGTTTCAAGAACGAACTCGCCTATGCCGAGCTGATCGAAACGCGTTTGCCGCAACATGAATATCTCGGCGAAATGGTCCGCGAACGGCTCATCTACTATCCCACCGTGACGCGCGAGAGCTTCCGCAATGAAGGGCGCATTACGACCTTGATCGAGTCTGGCCAGTTGTTCGCCGATATCGGTCTGCCCCCGTTGAATCCGGAAACGGACCGGGCAATGATCTGCGGCAGTCCAGCCATGCTTGCCGACATCAGCGCGATCCTTGACGCGCGCGGCTTCGTCATTTCGCCCCACACGGGGGTGGCCGGCGACTATGTGATCGAACGCGCCTTCGTCGAGCGTTGACCAAGGCTCGTATCGTTTCGCGGACCAGCGACGTTCCCGTCAGTGGTTTGCAGCGGTAAAGCGTCGCCCCGGATCGCTTTCGCCGACCCAGTTCTGCTGCCACCACGCATCTATCTGACTGCGCGTCCAGGGCTGATGCACCAGCACCCCGTCGAGAATGCTGGCAACTGCCGCAATGCTCTGCGGCCGCGCCGCCGGATCCTTCTCCAGGCAGCGGCCGATCAGTGCGTCGAGTTCGGCCGGCACCGCGAAGGGGGAGCACTCCGAGGCCAACCGCGGCACCGTATGCAGGACATGGTAGGTCAGGTCGTGTTCCGTTTCGGTTTCGAACAGGCGCTTTCCGGTGAGCAGGAAAAACCCGACCGCGCCCAGCGCGTAGATGTCAGCCCGCCCGTCGGCATCGCTGGGATTGCGGATGCGCTCCGGCGACATGTAGAGCGGCGTGCCGAGGATGCGCATGGCCGCGGTCAGGTCGCGCGTGTCGTCGCCCGAGACCTGCTTGACCAGGCCGAAATCCAGCACCTTGACGAAGTCGCGATCGCCGCGTATGTCGCAGAGCATGATGTTCTGCGGTTTGATGTCGCGATGCACCAGGCCGCAGGAATGCGCTTCCCACAGCGAGGCGCAGGCCTGGCGCAGGATGAACGCGGTACGCGCCGGCCCCACCGGCCCATAACGCTCGACCAGGTCGGCCAGCGAGAGGCCCTCCAGATATTCCATGGCGTAATAAAACTCGCCACCCGGCCCGCTTCCAAAGTCGTAGATGGTGATGGTGTTGGGGTGATGCAGCTGACTGGACAACTGGACTTCGCGCTGGAAGCGGACGGTCCATTCCTCCGAGCTGCTCTGCGCCTTGAGTACCTTGACGGCGGCGGGGCGCTTGAGCATGCGGTGCTGCGCCAGATACACATTGCTGATGGCGCCTTCGCCGATCTGCCGCAGCAGCCGGTAGGGGCCCAGCTGGCGCGCCTTGCCGTTGCGCCGCAGCAGGGCTGCCAGTGCGTTGGGCGACAGGAAGCCGGACAGCCACACCGCGAATATCAGCAGCAGCACGACGCCAAAACCGATCTGCAGGTAAGCCAGAGGGGCATAGGCCTCGCTCGCCTCGAGTTCGACACCGACGCCGATATCGTGCTCGCGCAGCCAGCGCCAGGCGCCGATGACATCGCGACCGAGGTAGTTCGGGTAGGGCGCCAGCAGGATTCCTTCGCCGCCCTCGCCACGTTTGACCACGGCCTGGCTGGCCAGCAGCGTCAGGCGCTCGTGTTCCCCATCAGGCAGGGCCAGGCGCAGCGCCAGGCCGCGCCGCCGCAGCTCCTCGCCATGCCGGCTCGGCGACAGCAACCAACCCTCGGCATCGAAGGCCAGGGCTTCGCCGCTCTGGCCGGGGCGCGCCGCGGCGAACAGGCCGGCGAAGCCCTTGTCGACCGGCGAGCCCAGGGCCAGCACGGCGACAATCCTGCCGTTCGCCATCCGGATCGGCGCCGCTACCCAGACGCGGCCGATTTCCCGCGTTCCGGCGACGCTGCCGGGAGCACTGTAGGGGCGGACGAAGGCGGAATGCCCCTTGAGTACCGGCGCCAGGTGGGCAAGAAAATCCGGGCTCACGCTGCGTCCGCTGCGCTGCGCCTCGCTGGCGGCAAGAATCCTGCCGCGCGGCTCGATCACCAGCACCGCTGTAACGCCGATGGCGGCGGCCTTGCCGAGAATGCCTTCGACGATGGGCTTGCCGTCGCCGCCGCGGCCGGCGGCAAGTTGGGCGATGCCGACATTCAGCTCCGCGTCGGCAACCAGTTGCTCCGCTTCGTGGCGTCGCTCGGATATCCACTGCTCGAGGATGCCGACCTGGGTGTTGAGCAGGGTCTGCATCCCCGTGGCGCGGATCTCGCGCAAGGAGTCTCCGGCGCCGCGATAGGCCCACATCCCGACACCGAGCAGTGCCGCAAGCAGCAACAGCAGGACGACACGCGTCCGGTCGAAGTTGATGTTCACGGTCTGCGAGTGTAGAGCAATCCCGGCGTCATCCGATCGCGGCAGCAGGGACTGATTCCACCCCCGTTCAAAACGCCTGGTCCCAGCGTACCGACAAACGGATGGCGGCGTTGATCAGACCCACCATGCTGTAGGTCTGCACGAAGTTGCCCCACTGCTCGCCGCTGCGCGGATCGATGTGTTCCGCCAGCAGGCCGTGGCGGTTGCGGCAGGCCAGCAGCTTCTCGAACAGCGCCCGCGCTTCGTCGCGGCGGTCCAGGGCCGCCAGCGCATTGACATACCAGAAGGTGCACACCAGGAAGGCATTCTCCGGTTCGCCGAAGTCGTCCTTCTCGACATAGCGAAAAATGTAATCGCCGTGGCGCAAGTCTTTCTCGACGGCCGCGACGGTAGCGGCAAAGCGAGGATCCGAGGCATCGATAAAGCCGACCTCGGCCAGCAACAGCAGGCTGGCGTCCATGGCCTTGCCATCGAAAGTGGAAACGAAAGCACCGCGCTTTTTGCTCCAGGCCCTTTGGCTGATCGTCGCATGCATCTGCGTCGCATGGCCGAACCAATGCTCCGCTCGCGCGGCCAGCCCCAGACGGGCAGCGATGCGCCCCAGACGGTCGCAAGCCGCCCAGCACATCACCGACGAAAAGGTATGCACGCGCGCGCTGCCGCGCAGTTCCCAAAGGCCGGCATCCGGTTGGTCGTAGCAGCGCCGGGCCTGCTCTCCGAGCGCTTCGAGGCGATGGAACAGTGCTTGGTCGCCGCGCCGCGTCAGGCGCTGGTCGAAGAAGATGTGAGTCGCCGCAAGAATGACCGAACCGTAGACGTCATGCTGCACCTGGCGGTAGGCCAGATTGCCGATGCGCACCGGACCCATGCCGCGATAGCCGGCCAGCGCGCCGATCTCCCGTTCGTCCAGTGCGGCTCGGCCATCGATGCCGTAAACGGGTTGCAGCGTGCCATCGCCGGCATTGGCAGCGACATTGACGATATAGCCGAGGTAGCGTTCCATGGTGCGGGTCGCGCCGAGGCGATTCAGCGCATTGACCACGAAATAGCCATCGCGCACCCAGCAATAGCGATAGTCCCAGTTGCGCTCGCTGCCCGCCGCCTCGGGGATCGACGTGGTCATCGCGGCAACGATGGCACCCGTGTCGTCGTAGGCATTCAGTTTCAGCGTGATCGCGGCGCGAATCACCGCCTCCTGCCACTCGAAGGGTATGCCGAGAAAGCGCACCCACTCATTCCAGTATTGGGTGGTCTCCACCAGGAAGCGGCGACCGACTTCGTTGGCGGCCTCATGCACGGATTCGTCGGGCCCCAGCAGCAAGGTCACGGTGTCTTCGAGAAAGAAGGCGGTTTCCTGCAGGATCGCCGTCAGCGAGGCATCGGTGGTGAGACGCAGGGTCAGTCCCTGCGCCACATAGCGGATATGGTTGCTGCCCCAGGTCACTTCCGGGCGGGCGGCGCCCTCGTTGCAGGCCGGCCGCACGCGCAGGGTCAGGCGCGGGCTGCCGCCGAGGCGGCGGATGCGGCGCACCAGCATCATCGGCCGGAACATCCGTCCGTACTGGCCGAAGCGCGGCGCGAAATCCGTGACCTCGATGGCGCCGCCATGACAGTCGTGGAGACGGGTCACCAGGATCGCCGTGTTCTCCAGGTAGTGCTGCTCGCTGCGTTCGCAATCGGCCAGTTCGACCGCGGAAAAGCCGTAGTCGTCGGCGTTCCTCAGCAGCGAGCAAAACACCGGATCGCCGTCGAAGCGCGGGAAGCAGCCCCAGACGATCCTGGCCCGCGCATCGACCAGCGCGCCCACCGTGCAGTTGCCGATCAAGGCCAGATCGAGAGTGTTCATCGTGCTCCTTTCAGTGCTTCGTTCAGCCAGTGCCGAACAGCCGCGACGTGAGGCAGGCGATAGCGGGCGCAACTCGTCCCGGGGCCGACCTTGATCGAGATGCCGCCGATCCGGTTCACCTCGGCGAAACCGTGTTCGTCATTGAGGTCATCGCCGATGAACACCGGATGGCGCCCGCGAAAGGGAGACTCGGTCAGATACTCGGCCACCGCCGTACCCTTGTCGATGCCCGCCGGCTTGATTTCTACGACGCGCTTTCCCTTCTGCAGCTCCAATTGCCCGCCCGCTTCCTGCATCAGCCTTCCCATCAGCCGGTGCGCATAGGCGGCCAAATGCGGCGCCTGCCGGTAGTGCAGCGCAAGCGTCAGGCCCTTGTCCTCCAGTAGCAGGCCGGGGTGGCGAGTCAGTACGGGAACCAGTGCTTCCTTGATCGCGCATTTGGCGCCGGGTGGCGCGGCATGAATCCAGAGGCGCCCGGCGCTGTCGCGTCGTTCGAGGCCGTGCTGGCCAGCGAGCGGCAGGCGCAGCATGCCGAGCAGTTCTTCCAGATCGGAGATCGAGCGGCCGCTGACCAGGGCCAGCGCGCCGCCACTGATGCGAAACAGCCGTCCGATCAATTCGAGCAGTTCCATATCCACCCGCACGGCGGAAGGCGTGTCGGCGATTTCGAGCAGCGTGCCATCGACATCGAGGAAAAAGGCGCACTCGACACAGGGTGCCGGCGGCGGGCGGCGGGATCCCTTCTTCATAACGCCTTTCCGCCACCCTTGCCGACCAATCGCCCGCGTCGGCGCATGGCGGCGGCGTCGAGCAACATGCGGCCCGCCCAGCGGAAGACATTGAACTCGGCCACCAGTCCGCGCATCAGGCGCATGCGGTCGCGCTGCTCGGTCTCGGGCATGGTCAGCGCCACGTGCAGGGCGGCTGCGCATTGATCCGCATCGTAAGGGCTGACTATCAGCGACTCCGGCAACTCCCGCGCCGCGCCGGTGAATTGGGACAGAATCAGTACGCCTCGTTCGTCGTCGCGGGCCGCAACAAATTCCTTGGCGACCAGGTTCATGCCGTCATGCAGGCTGCTGACAAAGCACAGATCGGCGGCACGAAAATGCTCGTATACCGCGGGCGCTTCGTGGTGTTCGATTTTGAGCACGACCGGCGGTGGTCCCTTGCGCCCGAAGCGGCCGTTGATCTGCACGGCCATGGCTCGTACCTGCGCCTCGTGGTGTTGGTACTCGTCTATGCCCGAGCGCGTCGGCGCCGCGATCTGGATAAAGCTGAAGCGTCCGATCCACTCCGGATTCATCTCCAAAAGGCGCTCGATGGCACGAAAGCGCTCCACGATGCCCTTGGTGTAGTCGAGGCGATCCACGCCGATGCCCAACTTGTGCTCCGCCGGCAGGCCATTCGTTTGGCGAATGTCTCTGCGGCAGGTCGCGACGTCTTTCTGCATCAGTTCGGGTTCCGGCGGCCAGGCGATCGAGATGGGATAGCGGCGGACAGCGGTCGGCTTGCCGCCGAAGGAAACAGTGAAGGATTCGCGATCGACGCGCGCTTCCAGCTGGCGATCCACGGTGTCGACAAAGTTGTTGCAGTGAAACTGCGTGTGAAAGCCGAGAATGCTGCTGCCCAGCATCCCCGCCAATATCTCTTCGCCCCACGGACAGATGGCGAAGGATTCCGGGTTGGGCCAGGGAATGTGCCAGAAGGTAATGATCGTGGCCTCGGGCAACTCCTCGCGGATCATCCGCGGCAGCAGTGCGAAGTGATAATCCTGTACCAGCACAATGGGTGCCTTGGTCTTGGCCTCGCTGGCCACGGCCCTGGCGAACTTCCGATTGACCGCGACATAGTGAGACCAGTCGCCGGAGCGGAAGGTCGGCCTTACGTGAGCGATGTGACACAGTGGCCAGAGGCCCTCATTGGCCAGCCCGTAGTAATAGCCGGCCTCCTCTTCCGATGTGAGCCAGACGCGGCGGATCTGGTAGGCGGGCTTCTCCGGCGGCACGGCGACACGGTCGTGCCGGTCGACCACCTCGCGATCCGCCGATCCACTGCCGTGGGCGATCCAGGTCCCGGAACAGGCCCGCATGATCGGCTCCAGGGCCGTGACCAGCCCGCTGGCCGGGCGCTGGACCTCGACGCGATCACCGCGCCGCTGGTGGATGTAGGGCTCACGATTGGACACCACGATGACATCCTCGCCGCGCAGTTCTCCATGAAGAATGGCGCGCAACGCCTCCGGGGTCCAGGTGATCTGGCTTTCGTCCCGCGCGCGCGTCTCCGCCTCCAGCTCGCGAACCAGCCGTTGCAGATCGCGGGCAATCGGCTTGAACTCGGAAAACTCCGACTGCGCTCCTGCTGCGGGCTGCCGCAGCAAACCCTCGCCGCGCAGCAGTGAGCGCATGCCGGCCATCCAGCCTCGCCATGACAATTGGGCAATGATCACCGTGATCAGCGACACCACCGCCGCCAGCGCCATGAAGAAGTAGAAGACGTAACGCTTGGTTTCCTCGCTGCGGCGCGTGACAAAACTCATGTCATGTACCAGGACCAGCTTGCCCGCCGGTCCCAGTTCGCTCGTCATCGGCTTTACCGCAACGTGCAAGGGGCCTTGAGTGCTGGACAGCAAGTGGTCTCCGGCTTGTTCCCAGCGGGACAGGTCGCTGCAAAGGATCTCTGTCGGCAGTGCGCGGCTGGCCAGCGCAATGGATTGATCCGAGGCACAGTAGCCGACTGCGTACAGCCGTTCGTCCTGGGTGATGCGGGCAAAAAATGCACCGATCTTGGCCTTCCTTCCGGCCGCCAACTGTTCCTGCAACGGTTCCTGGATGGTGTTGGCGATCAGCGTGGCGCGGATATCGAGATCGCGGACAAACCATTTCAGCGTGAGCTGGTCGACCAGTGGCGCCACCGCATAGGCTATGCCCGCCAGCACAAGTAGTAACGGTAGTACGAAACGCAACGAAAGTCGCATGTCTTGGCCCTTTTATACGCCAGCGCCTATCTTGCCACGCCTATCCTGGCGATCTGCACCGTACCGGTGTGCGGCAGCGTATCGCCGGCGCCGACTCTTGCGTGTCCGGCCGGCAGTGCGCGATCCAGAATAGCGGATGGGAGGAATGGGGCATCTCCGGATTCTCCTGGATCCTCCTTCCTCGCCGCTGCCTCATTCAAGGGTAGGCGCACGTTCATATCATGCCCCTTGGGATCGACTGCAGGAGTCTTGCGCTACCTCTACCGCGACGCCTTTTGCTTCTCTCTCCATTTCTGAATCGCCACTGCAGGCATCGAATGGCCGTTGTCCTTGCCCAAGGATGAGGCGGTCATCCCGTTTCTGTCACGCAGTACGGAGTTGGCTTTCCGTTCCAGCAGCAACTCGACCATTGAAAGCTGGTTGGTTGCCGCGGCAAGATGCAAAGGTGTACGCCCGGAAGCATCCCGTATGTCGATATCCGCTCCATTCTCGATCAGCATCCTTGCAGTTTCTGCTCCGCCAATGATAACGGCAGCATGCAGGGGTGACATGCCATTGGCGTCCCTGAGGTTTTGCTGGCCGCCCTTGTCTATCAGAAGTCTCACCGCCTCAGGGTGATCGCAAAGTGCAGCAAAAAATAGTGGCGTTCGTTTGAGCGTGCCCGTTGCATTGACGTTCGCGCCCTCGCCAATCAACCGATCCGCCCGGCGAGCATCGCCGGCTGCCGAAGCAGAGAACAGCTCTTGATCGTTCTTGCCGAATTTTCCATCTGCATGCGTAGCCGAAACCAGGCATGGACTTCCCGTCTGCACAGTGCCAGCCGCAAGCACTTTAGCCGACTCAGGC
Source organism: uncultured Sulfuritalea sp. (assembly GCA_964650115.1). Taxonomy (GTDB): domain Bacteria; phylum Pseudomonadota; class Gammaproteobacteria; order Burkholderiales; family Rhodocyclaceae; genus Sulfuritalea. Next base: position 1,627 of record CAZYTN010000065.1, on the reverse strand, counting down.
TTCCCACAAGCCGAGAGCAGCCCGATAAAAAACAAGCCCGCGAAGCAAAGAAAAGTGATCCGAAAAAATGATTCTCTTGGTGCATTCATGAAGGTTTCCGCGAAATCAAGCAGTCAAAGGTCCCGCGTGCAAATGCTAAGCGCAGAGGAGCCTATAGGCAGCGCGCGATGCTAGTTAACTTTGCAAATCACACCCCCACACAACGTCACCGATGAAGCAGAATATCGACACGCCGATTCCGGCTTAGACATTCGTCATCAGTGCAAGGCTGCGTGTTTCGACTCTCGCTGCCATGGTTCTCCGTGCGGATCCTGCCAAATGGAACTTTCAAGTCTTCCAGTCGCTTCCGTACTGCTTCAAGTCGATCCTGTCCTCTGGCAAGCTCCAAAGACGAGCTGCCAAGGTCACCGGTATGTGCAATCAGCGTGAGCTGAAACCCGGGCATTGCTCTAAGCTTGGCCGCATAGCGGCGAATCAATTGCGCAGCATCCGCGCCGATCGACGAAGACCCTTGAGCGAAGTAGATGCTGGTGTCGGTGGCGGTCACCTGCCACGTGTCCGGCATGCGCCGTACCCTGATGCCCTCCGGATTATCGAACTGATCTGCGAGAGCGGCGGGAGGAACCACAAGCGTGCCTATTATCAACGTGGAAACAAGGCACAGGCGACGCATGAAACACCGGAAAGCCGTTCTCGGAGTTCCGAAAATCAGCGAGAAGCTCCTCGGAATCGACTTCACCTCTTCCACCATCATTCGCCTGGATATGCAAGGCCGGCGCGGCGATTCTTTCTGCGACCATGGTTCCTCATTGTGGCCAAGGGCACGGGGCTTCTCCTCGCCGAAGCTTGGCGTCAACTTGCCTGCTTCCTCGCGCAGGCACTGGCACAACGAGACACCATCAAGTCCCGGCAACGCCAAATCGGGAATCATGACATCGTAAGCGTTGCGGGTCACCGGATGCAGGCCGGAAATGCCGTTAGCCGTGGCGTCCGAGAGGCGCCCCCTGGCTTCCAGGTAGTCGACCAAGTTTGTCGCAAGGTCAGGCTTATCTTCCACTATGAGAATTCCGAGATGGGTGTCCACGCATCAATTATGCGGGAAAAATCGGTAGCGGCGTCTTCCCCACCGCACCCACTACCATGACCCTCCAATTGCAACGTGGAAACCTTCTACCACTCGCGGCCACGCCGTTGTTGTTGGCACCAAGGTCTGACAACAAGGATTCAATGGCGCCGGTGCTTCCGCCCCGGCTTTCTCTGAATCACTTCGAGCAGCACTAGAAACACTGCAGCATATTGGCGTCGCAGTAAAGCTTCTTCAGCCAGGCCAGACCGATCCAGCACCAGAACAGCAAGGCGAAGGCAACGAAAGGCAGATGCTTGTCGATGACCTGCGGCGGCGTCACCTTGCGCACGACCTTCAGCACCGGCGCGGTGACGATCAGGAACAGCTTGTACATGGTATTGGTGTGGCGGCGCCTGCCCGCCAGCAGCGCCAGCAGACCCTGCCCAAGGAGAAACAACATGGCAACTTCGGCCAGTGCGCGCAGCACGCCGAGGACGAGCAGTTCGGGGTGGCTCATGGTATGTTTCGGTCTCCATTTTCAGTTGGGTCAAGCGCATGAAT
>CAZYTN010000064.1:0-10293 GCA_964650115.1 uncultured Sulfuritalea sp. | reverse complement strand
GACCGGCGCGGCGATGATGCTGCAGGGCATGACCGCGCAATACCTGCTGCGCCGCACCTGCAAGGTCGAGGCCGGCGACACCATCCTGATCCATGCCGCCGCCGGCGGCGTCGGCCTCATCGTCTGCCAGTGGGCCAGGGCCCTGGGTGCCACGGTGATCGGCACCGTCAGCTCCGACGCGAAGGCGGCGCTGGCAAAGGCCCACGGTTGCGACCACGCGATCATCTACACGCGCGAGAACTTCGTCGAGCGGGTCAAGGAGATCACCGGGGGCAAGGGCGTGCGTGTCGTGTACGACTCGATCGGCAAGGACACCTTCATGGGCTCGCTCGAGTGCCTGCGGCCGCTGGGCATGATGGTGCTGTTCGGGGCGGCTTCCGGCCCGGTGCCATCTTTTGACCTCGGCCTGTTGGCCAAGATGGGTTCGCTGTTCATCACACGGCCGACGCTGTTTACCCACATTGCCCAGCGCAATGACCTGCTGGCGATTTCCGGCGACCTGTTCGACGTCGTCAGCTCGGGCAAGGTGAAGATCGAGGTCAACCAGACCTATGCGCTGAAGGATGCGGCGCAGGCGCAGATCGACCTCGCGGCGCGCAAGACCACGGGGTCGACGGTGCTGCTGCCCTAGCCGCGACAGTGCAGCGTCAGACAGGGGCCGAGTACATCGGATAGAGGAGGTCTTCCTCGCGCTTGATGCGCGCCACCAGGGCCTCGCCGATCCCGTTGAGGTCTGCGGAGAACCCGGCGGCAAGTTCCGGATGGCTGGCGATGGCCTTGTACTTGGTGAGGAAGCCAACCACCACCCGGCCGATGCCGTCCATTTCGTGGCGGAAGCCGTGCATCATCTCGTGGCTCACCGGATCGTTCTGCAAGAGGTGTTCGAGATAGACATAGAGTCGCACGTTTTCCTTCAGCAGGTGATCCATGATCATGGTCTGGAAGTGGCCCAGATGGTCTTGCACCGCGACCAGTTCGCCGGCTACGCTGGCTGCGGCGATAGAGCGGAAGCTCGCGAGCAGGCGGCGATGGTCTTCCTTGAGCGAGATGATCAGCTCGGGGTCGTGACGGATGTGCGTTCCCGGTGCGCTCTCTGTCTTGTCCGCGGCAGCAGGGGCTGCGGCAGCCAAGGGCTGGTGGTTGGGTGACGCGGGATTCTTCTTGCCGAACAGCAGATCGAACAAAAACATTTCATTCCCCTTTGCAGTATTGTCGCGGTGCAACATAACCTTGGCCAAAGGCTTTGTAATTGATCCAGATCAGAATTCACCCCTACTTAGCAAATGGTAAAGTCCACCGCCATGGAATCCTTCCTGATCGCCAACCCCAAAGGGGGGGTGGGCAAGACGACGCTGGCCACCAATCTGGCCGCCTTCTTTGCCCGCCAGGGCAAGTGCGTCATGCTCGGCGACATCGACCGCCAGCAGTCCTCGCGCGAGTGGCTCAAGCTGCGTTCACCGGCGCTGCCGCATATCGCGACCTGGGACATCGAGCCCGATCAGCCGGCGCGGCCGCCGAAGGACACCACCCACGTGGTGCTCGATACGCCGGCCGGATTGCACGGCAAGAAGCTGGGACAGGTGCTGAAGCTGGTGAAGCGCGTGATCGTGCCGCTGCAGCCCTCGATTTTCGACATTCTCGCGACGCGGGCATTCCTTGATCGGCTGTTCGAGGAGAAGGAAATCCGCAAACACGAAGCCTTCGTCGCCATCGTCGCCATGCGCGTCGATGCCCGCACGCGCGCGGCTGGGGAACTCGAGCGCTTCCTCGACGGCACCGGCCTGCCGGTGGTGGCGCACTTGCGCGACACGCAGAACTACGTGCAGGCGGCCGCCCATGGCCTGAGCATTTTCGAACTGCCGGCCAGCCGCGTCGAGAAGGACCTCGAACAATGGCAGCCGCTGCTGGACTGGGTGCGGCGACCGGTTTGACGCCGCCGGGACGATGAGCGCCTGGCACAGCGGGGCAGGCCGCGGCGCGAGTGGCGGTGAATCTCCAATTTTTCTCGCGGCATCATCGTCGTTTATGCGCCCGGCAAGGGGCCGGGCAACGCGATAGAATCCGCGCATACCGCCTATTTCGTCTACTTTGGAGATGCTCATGAACCGCAAGATCATCATGCTGCTGGCAATACCTTTTGCCGTCGGCTTCAGTTCAAGTCAGGCCGCCGAAAAGGCGGTCAAGCCGGAGGCGAAGCCTGCCGCCAACATGGCGGATCGCAGCGCGGAGGCTGTCGTCAATTCGAAATGCATCGAATGCCACGGCACCGGCAAGCAGCACTCACCCCGCATCGGCGACCGCGACGAATGGATCAAACGCGCCAGCAAGGGTCTCGACGGGCTGGTGCTGGGCGCCACCCGCGGCCACGACGGCATGCCTGCGCGCGGCGGCCGTCCCGACCTGACCGACGCCGAGTTCAAGGCGGCGATTTTCTACATGTTTGCCAAGAGCGTGAGTGCGCCGGACAAGAAGTGACCCGCCGCACGCAATGACATTCGCAGCGGTGAGATCCCGCTGCGTGGCGACGGTGGGCGGGAGTAAAATCGCTCCGCCATGTCCACCTCGCTGCCTTCTCCAAAGTTCGTCCATCTCCGGCTCCACAGCGAATACTCGATCACCGATGGCCTGACGCGCATCGATGAAGTGATCGCGCAGGCGGTGGCCGACGGCCAGCCGGCACTGGCGATCACCGACCTGGCCAACCTGTTTGCCATGGTCAAGTTCTACACCGCCGCGCGCGGCAAGGGCGTCAAGCCCATCATTGGCTGCGATGTCTGGATCGGCGACGATGCGGCGGACAAGAACGATGGCCCGGTACGTTTGCTGCTGCTGGCAAAGAATCGCGCCGGTTATCTGCGCCTGTGCGAGCTGCTTTCCGCCGCTTATCTGGCACCGCGCCGCCATGGCCGCGCCGAGATCAGCCGCAGCCACTTGGGCGAGGGCGACAATAGCGGCCTGATCGCGCTGTCGGGCGGGCCGCTGGGTGACATCGGACAGTTGCTCGCGGCCGGCAAACTGGATCAGGCCGACGTGCGCGCCCAAGCCTGGGCGCGCTTGTTTCCCGGCGCCTATTACGTCGAGGTACAACGTCCGGCGGGTAGGGATGCCGCGGCCGGCGAAGTGCTGCTGGCCGCCAGTGTCGACCTTGCCGCGCGCCTCGGGTTGCCGCTGTTGGCCACGCACCCGGTGCAGTTTCTCCGGCGCGACGACTACAAGGCGCACGAGGCACGGGTCTGCATCGCCGACGGCTATGTGCTGGGCGATACGCGGCGACCGAAGCGCTACAGTGCGGAGCAGTACTTCAAGACCCAGGCCGAGATGGCCGAACTCTTCGCCGATCTGCCCGAGGCCCTGCAGAACTCGGTGGAAATCGCTCGCCGTTGCAACCTCACCGTGGAACTGGGCAAGAGCCGCCTGCCGGATTTCCCGACGCCCGCCGGCGAGCCGCTTGAGGCCTTTCTCGCCAGCGAGTCGCATGCCGGTCTGGCGCGGCGCCTGGAGCTGCTCTATGCCGATGCCGCGGAGCGCGAAAGTCAGCGCCCGCGCTACGCCGAGCGCCTCGATTTCGAGATCGCGACCATCGTCAAGATGGGCTTCCCCGGCTACTTCCTGATCGTCGCCGACTTCATCAACTGGGCCAAGCACAACGGCGTGCCGGTGGGTCCCGGGCGCGGTTCCGGCGCCGGCTCGCTGGTGGCCTACAGCCTCGGCATCACCGATCTCGATCCGCTGCGCTACGAGTTGCTGTTCGAGCGCTTCCTGAATCCGGAACGGGTCTCGATGCCCGACTTCGATATCGACTTCTGCCAGGAAGGGCGCGACCGCGTCATCGATTACGTCAAGAAGAAATACGGCGCGCATGCCGTGTCGCAGATCGTCACCTTCGGCACCATGGCGGCCAAGGCGGTGATCCGCGATGTCGGGCGCGTGCTCGATCTCGGCTACAACTTCGTCGACCAGTTTGCCAAGCTGATTCCCAACGAACTCGGCATCACCCTCAAGGATGCGCTGGAGAAGGAACCGGCCATCCGCGCCCGCATCGACAGCGAGGAGGAAGTCGCCGAACTGTGGGCCTTGGCGCTGAAGCTCGAAGGACTCGCGCGCAACGTCGGCATGCATGCCGGCGGCGTGCTGATCGCGCCGGGCAAGCTGACCGATTTCTGCCCGCTGTATTCGCCGGACGGCACGAACTCGGTGGTCTCGCAATTCGACAAGGGCGACGTCGAAAAGGCCGGGCTGGTCAAGTTCGACTTCCTCGGCCTGCGCACCCTGACCATCCTCGACGAGGCGGTGTGCCTGGCGCAGGAAGTCGAAGGCGTGGCCATCGACCTCGCCACGCTGCCGCTCGACGACCGCGCAACCTACGACGCCGTGTTCAAGACGGCCAACACCACGGCCGTGTTCCAGTTCGAATCCGGCGGCATGAAGGACACCCTGGTGCAGGCGCGGCCGGATCGGCTGGAAGACCTGATCGCCCTGAACGCGCTGTACCGGCCGGGGCCGATGGACTTCATCCCGACCTTCATCGCGCGCAAGCACGGCCGCGAGAAAGTGGTCTATCCGCATCCGAGCCTGGAGCCGGTACTCGCCAACACCTACGGCATCATGGTGTACCAGGAGCAGGTGATGCAGACGGCGCAGGTGGCGGCCGGCTACAGCCTGGGCGGTGCTGACCTCTTGCGCCGCGCCATGGGCAAGAAGGACAAGGATGAGATGGACCAGCAGCGCGCCGTCTTCGTCGAAGGCGCGGGCCGGAACAACATCGGCCCCGGCCAGGCCAATGAAATCTTCGACGTCATGGAGAAGTTCGCCGGTTACGGCTTCAACAAGTCGCACGCCGCGGCCTACTCGCTGGTGGCCTATCAGACCGGCTGGCTCAAGCAGCACCATCCGGCGGCGTTTGCGGCGGCGACGCTGTCGTCGGAAATGGCCAACACCGACAAGGTGCAGTTCTTCTACAAGGACGCCATCGACAACGGTCTCGTCTTCCTGCCGCCTGACATCAACCACAGCGGCATTCGCTTCCGCCCGGTGGATGGCAAGACCATCCGCTACGGCCTGGGCGCCATCAAGGGCACCGGCGAGGCGGCGTTGTCGGTGATTCTCAAGGCGCGCGACGGGGGTGACAAACCCGGTGGCCCGTTCCGCGACCTGTTCGATTTCTGTCGCCGCATCGACAAGCGCGTGGTGAACCGGCGCGTGATCGAGGCGCTGATCCGTGCCGGCGCGTTCGACGGCATGGATGATCACCGCGCCAAGCTGCTGGCCTCGGCCGGCATTGCGCTCGAAGCGGCGGAACAGGCCGAGCGCAATGCCATGCAGGGCGGCCTGTTCGACATGGGCACCGGGGCGCAGGAAGATTCGAGCCACTACATAGACATCGCGCGCTGGACGGAACGCGAACAACTGATGAACGAAAAGCCGGCGCTTGGCTTCTTCTTTTCCGGCCATCCCTACCATGCCTATGCCGCTGAACTCGCCGCCTTCGTCAAGCGCCGGCTCGGGCAGCTCGAAGCCAGTCGCGAGCCGGTGCTGCTGGCCGGCGTCGTGATGTCCAGCCGCACGCAGATGAGCCGCGGCGGCAAGATGGCCGTGGTAACGCTGGACGACGGCACGACGCAACGCGAGATCGTGGTGTTCAACGAGCTGTGGGACGCCGAGCGCGCCAAGATCAAGGAAGACGAACTGTTGCTGGTCGAAGGCAAGGTGCAGGATGATCGCTTCAGCGGCGGGCTGCGAGTCAACGCCGAGAAGCTCTACACCCTGGCCGAGGCGCGTGGCCGCTTTGCCCGCGGCCTGCGCCTGACCATGAACGGCGGCTCGGACGCGAAACGCCTGCAGGCGCTGCTGGCACCGTTTCGCAACGGCCCCTGCCCGGTGCGGCTGACTTACCGCAATGGCGATGCCGTGGCGGAACTGCCGCTGCCCGAGAGCTGGCGCGTGAGGCTCGACGATGCCCTGCTGGCCGGACTCGTGGACTGGCTCAAGGCCGAGAACGTGAAAGTCATTTACCAGTGATCACGTTGATCGAAGTGCGCGGCTTGACGCGGCCTGCTGGGACTGATTGTTTTCGATGATGCCGGCGCCGGCGGTACGGCGCGGGGTGTCGATATTCCCTGCGGCACATGGCATACCGCCATTGCGCTGGTACCGGACACTGTGTTTCGCGAAGCCAAGGCCGGACCCTATCTGTCCTTTACCAAAGCCGGGCGGGCGCCGTGGGCGCCCGCCGAAAACTCGGCGGCGGCTACGGCTTACCTGGCAGCCCTGAAGGTTCGCGTGTCCGCCTGAGCCGTGTGTAAGCTCCAGCGCAAATGAAGGCGTATAGTTTCCGGCATTGACGAAAGGATATTGCGCCGGCGATGAAACATATCAGGTGGCTTTCCTTATTGCTCCTTGTTGGCATGCAAGGGGTTTTCTGTCCGGCAGCTGGCAGTGCCGAGCCCTCGCGCGCTGCGGCCGGCTCCAGCCAGGACAAGAACATCCGCGTTGCGGTAGTGATCGGCAACAGCCGCTATCCCTCCGGTGCGCTCGAGAACCCGAAGAACGATGCTACCGCCATGGCTGCCTCGCTGAGGAAACTGGGCTTCGAAGTCGAACTGAAGCTCGACGCCTCGAAGGCAGACATGGACGCGATCTTCAAACGCTTCAGCAGCAAGGCGGAAAAGGCCGCCGTCGCGGCGCTGTTCTATGCGGGACACGGCATCCAGGTGAATGGCAGCAACTACATCGTGCCCATCGACGCCAAACCCCAAAGCGAGCGCGACCTGAAGCGCGAAATGATCAGGATGGACGATGTCATCGACGACATGGGCGCCGCCAGGGTCAAGCTGGTATTTTTCGATGCCTGCCGCGACAACCCCTTGTCGCGCAGTTTCGGCCGGGGCAGTTCGCGCGGCATGGCGGCGCCCGTCGAAGCGACGGGCACCCTGATTTCATTTGCGACGAAACACGGCAACACCGCCGCTGACGGTGATGGCAGGCACAGTCCCTATACCACTGCCTTGCTGGCAGCGCTGGAAAACCCCGGCGGCGTGGAAATCGAGCAAATGCTGCGCAAGGTTCAGCAAGGGGTAAAACAGGCGACCAATGGTCAGCAGGAACCCTGGCGCTATGGATCGCTGGACGGCGATTTCTATTTCAAGGCGGCCGACGACGTCGCGGAGGCAGGCAGGCGGCAGGCTGCCGCGGATGCGGCGAATCTGGAGGCCATGCGCCGCGAAAACGAAAAGGCGACAAAGGAGAGAAGCGAGTTGCAGCAGGCGCTCAAGGCGCAGCAGGAGGTCAGCGACCGCGCTGTGGCCGAGGCGATCAAGCGCAGCAATGAGCAGGCGGCCAGGGAGCGCGCCGAACTGCAGCAATCCATGGAGAAAATGCTGAAGGAGGCGCTGGCCCGCCAGACTGCCGCGATCGAGGCCGAGCGCCAGGCCAGGCAGTTGCCGGCCGAAGCTGTCAAAACGCAAGGTCCCGCGCCGGCTTCCGCCGCCCCCGGATATGGTTCCCAACCTAGCGCGACCCAGTTGGCCATGGTGGTGCCGACAAATCCGGGTGGAACGGCCGGGCTTTCGGCGAAAGCGCTTGCCGGCCTGGTGAATTCTCCCGGCGATGAATGGGAATATCGGGCCGCCGACGAAATGTTCGGCAAGAAGCAGAAACTAGTGCTGCGCGTCAAGGCGGCGTCGCCCGATGGGGTGCTCGAGGAGGTCGTCTGGAACGGCAAGCCGGTTCTGGAATGGGTCTTCGGGTCGCGGGCCACCGCCATTGCGACACCCAACGAGGCCGAGTTCATGTTTGCACCGCACTGGAACGGTAGCGAGCTTGCGGATTTCCTGGTTGAGGGAGGTAGCAGCTACTGCACGGGTTCGGGACAGATGTGCCGGGTCAGCCTGAAAATATCGGGTACGGAAAAGTTGACTATTGCGGCCGGCACATTCGATGCGGTGCGTCTCGATGGGTGGGTGACTATTTCGAAGTCTATTCATTCCGTAAGAAGCCGTTTGACGATCTGGTATTCGAAGGATCAGCGCCGTTTGTTGAAGCAGACCGCAGAGCAGATTCTTAACAATCCAACGTACCTGAAATTCAGGGAAACCCTCGAGTTGGCAGCGATTCGCCTTGCTCCTCGCTGATCCGCCGTCCGAAACCGGGACGACTTCACGAAACGATATACGCCGCCGCGCCGGTCGACAGCAGCTTGCCATCCGCACCCAGAAACTCCATGCGGGTGGTGGCGACGCGCGAGCCGAGGCGCAGGACTTCGGCGCGCAGTTCGAAATGCTCGCCGATGCCGGGGCGCAGGTAGTCGATGCGCAGATCGATGGTGCCCAGCTTGCCGAAGCGGTGCAGTCGCTGTGCCGGCTCCTCGTCCATGTGGCGTGCACCGATGGCCGCCATCACCGCCAGCCCGCCCATGGCGTCGAGGCTGGCGCTGATGACGCCGCCGTGGATCCGGTTGTGGCTGTAGTGGCCGATCAACTCGCGCCGCATTTCTATGTGGCCGGTGGCGCGGTCCGTGTCGATCGAGTTGACCTTCAAGCCGAGGACCTGGTTGAAGATGATCATTTCCTCGAAGATCTGCTTGAGACCGCTGACGAACTCCGGTTCGAACTCGATCGCTATCCCCGCGGCGGGTTTTTTCATGCCGGCGCCGCGGGCAGGATCAATTCCATGGCCCGTGCCGCCACCTGCGGCGGGAAGGGCTGCGACTTGCGGCTTGCGGGGTCGAGGCAGACCACCGTGAACTCGCAAATCGCGCAGACATCGCCGGTTTCGGTATTGAACAATTCGTGGCGGAAACGCAGCACCTTTTCGCGCATTTCCAGCACGCCGGTACGTACCGCCACGGTGTCGCCGGGATACAGCTCCTTGCGGTAGCTGATGTTCTGCTGCACGGCTGCCAGGTGCAGGGCGCCGCTGCGCAGCAGGGACGGCGTCATGCCGAGCATGGCATAGAACTGCCAGCAGGACTCTTCGAGGAATTCCATGTAGGCGCGCACGTTGATGTGGCCCATATGGTCGCGCTGCCACTCGTGCACCGTGCCACGTGCGGTTTCAATCATTGTTTCAGTCCTCTTTCCCGGTGCAACCGGGGTGTCGCAGGGTCTGCCCTGCGACCTGTCCTTACTTCAAGGCCTCGGCCAGATCCTTGTCGGTCACCTTGCCCGAGCGATGCAGCCACAACAGGATGGCCAATGGCTTGGGAATGTTGCGACCGGACTCATAGCGGGAACCGCCCGACTGGGTGACGCCGAAGCGCGTCCAGAACTCGGTCTGGTTGAGGTTTTGTTTCTTGCGGGTATCGGCGATGTCGGAAAAATCGAGTTTCTTTTTGCGTGCCATGTCAACTCCTGTAGTTTTATGTTTGAAAGCGGTTTCAAGGATACAGAAATTCTGCCGAATGAACTTTTCATTGCAGAGTGTTTTTCGCATTATTGAATTGCGCCAGGGACTGCGTCGCGTTGCGGGCGACCTCGGCCAGTCCGCTGGCGGTCGCCACGTCGAGCGCGCGCTGGTAGGCCGCCGCCGTGTCGCCGGCGCCGACTTTTTGCCGGATGTCGCCGATCAGCAGCCAGTCGCGGGCAATTTTTTCCGGCAGCGCCAGGCGGCGGTCGATGTCGAGCGCCGCCTCGGCCGCGGGCAGGGCGCCGGCGGCGTCACCGCCGGCGAGTCGCGCCGCCGCAATCAAGCGCCAGGCATTGCCGGTTTCGACCGCTTCGCCCGTGTCGCGCAGCAGTTTCAGCGCGCTATCGGCATGGGCCAGCGCATCCTGCGGGCGCTTGCCGGCAAGCGCCGCGCGCGCGCGCAGCAAGTGCAGGCTGGCGGCCTGCGGGCAGGTTGCGCCGCAACGATCGGCCGCCGCGGCGAGGCTTTGCTGCGCGTCCGCGTCGCGTGCCAGCGCCAGCTGCGCCTGGGCCTTGAGCAGCAGCGAGTCCAGCGCCGGGCCCGACTCCGTGCCGGGGTCGGCGGCATTCAGCAGGTCCAGTGCGGCTTCCGCGCGGCCCTGGGCGAGGCGGGTGCGCGCCAGATGGAGGCGATTGCGCGTGCGCCCCGGCGCATCGTCGATGCTGGCGTAGAGCCGCATGGCTTCGTCGAAGCGTCTTTCGGCCGCGCTGAAGTCGCCGCGAGCGTAACGTTTGGCGCCATCGTTCTCGGCCTCCAGCGCGGCGCGCAGGCGTGGCGGATCGGCGGGTTTGGGCGTCCCCGCGCAGCCGGCGAGAAGCAGCACCAGCAGAAAAATCGACTTAGCGCGCACGGCCGGCCTCCCCGCGCGGATCGCTGTCGGCCTTGAGCGTG
>CAZYTN010000063.1:5448-10304 GCA_964650115.1 uncultured Sulfuritalea sp. | reverse complement strand
CCTTTTCCGTAGTTTTCCTCGCGCACGATGCGCGGCGTCACTTCACGCGGCTCGATCGTCACGGGCTGATAGATCACGCGCTTCTGCTCGGGGTCGTAACGCATCTCGACATAGCCGGAAATCGGGAAGTCCTTGCGGAAGGGGTGGCCGACAAAGCCGTAATCCGTCAGGATGCGGCGCAGATCGGGGTGGCCCTCGAAGTGGATGCCGAACAGGTCGAAAGCCTCGCGCTCGTACCAGTTGGCCACATTCCAGATGTCGACCACGGACTCCAGCACCGGAAAATCATCGTCGAGCGCAAAGGCCTTGACCCGCAGACGCCAGTTATGGGTCAGCGACAGCAACTGGCTGACGGCGGCGAAACGCAGCCCCTGGTAACCCGTAAATTCGGAGTAGTCGATTCCGCTCAGATCCATCAGTTGCTCGAAGCGGAAAGCCGGATCATCGCGCAACTGACGCATGACTTCGATATAGTTTTGCGCAGGAATGGAGACGGTCAGTTCGCCCAGCGCCAGCACCGGCTCACCGATGCGATCACCAAAGCTTTCCTTCAATTGCCGGCAGAGCCGTTCCAGTTTGACACTCATGATCAGGTCAGCGTGCGATGGTAGTTGTGCGGCGGATCTTGCTCTGCAACTGGATCAGGCCATACAGCAATGCTTCAGCCGTCGGCGGACAACCGGGGACATAGACATCGACGGGCACAATGCGATCGCAACCGCGGACCACGGAATAAGAATAGTGGTAATAGCCGCCGCCATTGGCGCAGGAACCCATGGACAATACCCAGCGCGGCTCGGCCATCTGGTCATAAACCTTGCGCAAGGCAGGCGCCATCTTGTTGCACAGCGTGCCGGCGACGATCATCACGTCGGACTGGCGCGGGCTCGGACGAAACACGATGCCGAAACGATCAAGGTCGTAACGCGAACAGCCGGCGTGGATCATTTCAATGGCGCAGCAGGCCAGGCCGAAAGTCATCGGCCACATCGAACCGGTACGCGTCCAGTTGATGATCTTGTCCAGCGACGTGGTGACGAAGCCCTCTTGCAAAACGCCTTCGATGCTCATGCGCTGAACCCTTGCGGTGAATGCGCCCTGACCACGCGCCCCATGACAACCGAGCGTAGCGAGCCAAGCTGTCGCCCCCGCCCCGGGGCGGGGGCCGGTGGATGGGGGGCAAACAATTCGCAGTTGCGTTTGTTCATTCCCAATCCAGCGCACCTTTGGCCCACGCATAGATGTAGCCGACCACCAGGATGCCGATGAATACGAACATTTCGATGAACCCGAACAGCTTCACCGCCTCGCTATTGACGATTTCCTTGAAGATCGACGCCCAGGGGAAAAGGAAGGCGATTTCAAGGTCGAACAGAATGAAAAGAATGGCAATCAGGTAGTAACGCACATCGAACTTCATGCGCGCGTCTTCGAAAGGAGCAAAACCGCACTCGAAGGCAGAGAGTTTTTCGCTGTCGGGACGGTTGGGCGCGACCAGCCATCCGAGGAGAATGGGCATGCAACCGAACCCGAGACCTACTAGAACAAAGACGAGGATGGGGAAGTAATTATCCAGCATGTTGGTGGCAAGCCACTTAACTCGTTATTGTCGGCCGGCCACCCCGCGATGAACTGCAAGACAATCGACGCTCAAAACCATGGTGCTGCTCTGTTGCTGCCAGAATTCCTGGTGCCGTCGGTGAGACTCGAACTCACACAGCTTTCGCCACTACCCCCTCAAGATAGCGTGTCTACCAATTTCACCACGACGGCAATTCCGTTACTGCGGGAGCGGCGCGAATTATATAACAAGCCATTGACTCGTTCGTGCGCCGCAACAAAAAAATCTATCGATCGGCTTGCGTCGCGACCTATTTCGGGATGTCCTTGGCTTTCGAATCAGGCGCCGCAGGAGCCTGTGCCGGAGCCGCTGGCGCCGTCTGCGCTGGTGCCGAATCCATCACGCTGCCAGAAACCCTTGGGCTTGACGTAGCGATATAGGAAAGCGCAAGACTGGTTATAAAAAACACCGCCGCCAGCACTGCCGTGACGCGAGACAGAAAATTCGCAGAACCTGTAGCGCCAAACAAACTGCCCGAGGCGCCGCTACCGAAAGCCGCACCCATGTCGGCACCCTTGCCATGCTGCAGCAGGACGAAGCCGATAACGCTGAGACCGGCAATGATATGCACGGTCAGAATGATTGTATGCAGCAATTCCATGACAACCTCTTCAGATTATGTTCAGGCGGCGGCACAGATGGCGAGAAAGTCCGCCGCCACCAATGAAGCGCCGCCAATGAGCCCGCCATCGATGTCGGGCTGACCGAAAAGCTCGGCCGCGTTGTTCGCCTTGACGCTGCCACCATAAAGAATGCGCAGCCCGGCAGCGACTTCGGCGCTGTCACGCGCAAAGCGGGCACGAATCAGCGCGTGTACTTCCTGCGCCTGTTGCGGCGAAGCGGTGCGTCCGGTGCCGATTGCCCAAACCGGCTCATAGGCGACGACCGCATGGGCGAATGCCGCAACGCCGGAATTCGCCAGGACCGCGTCTATTTGTCGGGTTACCACCTCACCGGTAATCCCTGCCTCGCGCTCGCCGAGCGATTCACCGACGCACAGCACTGGGGTCAGGCCGGCCTTCTGTGCTGCGGCAAACTTGGCGGCGACCACGGCGTCGGTGTCGCCGAAGAAGGAACGGCGTTCGGAATGACCGACCAGGACATAACTGCAGCCGAAATCGGTCAGCATTGCCCCACTGATCTCGCCCGTCCATGCTCCCTGTGCGTGTTCCGAGACATCCTGCGCGCCCCAGGCTACGCTGCTGCCAGCGAGTGCCGCCTGCGCTTGAGCCAGATAGGGATAAGGGACGCAAACCGCGGTCTCGGCGCGGCCCTTGGCCCCGTTGCGAACGGCATGCAGCAGCCCCAGGTTGGTGGCGAGACTGCCATGCATTTTCCAGTTTCCAGCAACAAGCTTTGTACGCATGGTGGCACGGAAGCATTTATACGAAGCCGGCGATTATAACGGCTGCGCCGGTCGAATGCCAGTCTGCCCGAGCGCCCGCAGGGCACTGTGCCTGCCGTCAGAAGCACGTAGCGATGCTGCGGCTACCCGATTTGACACAAATCAACAAGAAACCGCTCAAAGCGCCGACAATGGCGGCCCAAGACCAACGATTACCCCACGGATGAGCGCATGGAAACCATCACGACCGATGTTGCAATCATAGGCGCAGGGGGTGCCGGTCTGCGAGCCGCCATCGCCCTCGCCGAGACCGCCCCCAAACTTCGCATTGCGCTGGTCTCCAAGGTCTACCCGATGCGCAGCCATACCTGCGCCGCGGAAGGCGGAGCCGCCGGCGTGATCAAGCCGGATGACAGCTTCGACATGCACTTCGACGATACCGTGGGCGGTGGCGACTGGCTCTCCGACCAGGATTGCGTCGAATACTTCATCCACGAGGCGCCCAAGGAACTGCTGCAACTGGAGCACTGGGGCTGCCCCTGGAACCGTGAAGCAGACGGCTCGGTGGCGGTGCGGCCCTTCGGCGGCATGAAGAAGAAGCGCACCTGGTTCGCTGCCGACAAGTCCGGCTTCCATATACTGCACACCCTGTTCCAGACTTCGCTGCAGTTCCCGACCATCACGCGCTACGACGAGTACTACGCGCTCGACCTGCTGGTCGATGACGGCCGTTGCCAGGGCGTGACCGCCATGGAAATGCGCAGCGGCGAGTTGCGCCAGTTCCACGCCAAGGCGGTGATCATCGCCGGCGGCGGCGCTGGGCGCATGTTTCCGTTCTCCACCAACGGCGCAATCAAGACCGGCGACGGCATGGCCATGGCCTACCGCGCCGGCGCGCCGCTTAAGGACATGGAGTTCGTCCAGTACCACCCGACCGGACTGCCCAACACCGGCAGCCTGCTGACCGAAGCCTGCCGCGGTGAAGGCGGGATCCTGGTGAATAAGCACGGCCGCCGCTACCTGGCCGACTACGGCATGGGCCCCGAAACTCCGGTGGGCCAACCGCAGCTGAAGACCATGGAACTGGGTCCGCGCGACCGCGTCAGCCAAGCCTACTGGCACGAACTGCAAAAGGGCAATACCGTCACTACGCAATGGGGCGAATGCGTGCTGCTTGACATGCGCCACCTCGGCGAAAAGAAGATCAACGAACGCCTGCCGCTGGTGCGCGAACTGGCCGAGGCCTACCTCGGCGTCGATATCGTCAAGGAGGCGGTGCCGATCCGCCCCGTGGTGCACTACATGATGGGCGGGATTTCCACCGATACGGCAGCTGCCACGCCGCTGCCCGGCCTGTTCGCCGCCGGCGAGTGCGCCTGCGTCAGCTTGAACGGCGCCAACCGGCTGGGTTCGAATTCGCTGGTCGAACTGCTGGTCTTCGGCCGTCGCGCCGCGCTCTCGGCCATCGAGCATGTGCAGGGCCTGCCTGCTCCCAACACGGCGACACTGAATGCACGCGCCGAACAGACCCAATCGCGCATCAGCGAACTCTTCTCGCGCACCGACGGCACCGAATCGATGTCCGGCCTGCGCAAGGAGATGATGGATACGATGGAGAAGAACGTCGGCATCTACCGCACCGAAGCGGGCCTGCAGGAGGGCGTCAGCAAGATTCACGAGTTGCGCCAGCGCTACCGCCGCGTGAAACTCACCGACAAGAGCAGCGTCTTCAACACCGACCTGTTCCAGGCGCTCGAACTCGGTTCCATGCTCGACTGCGCCGAAGCCGTGACGGTCGGCGCGCTGGCGCGCAAGGAATCACGAGGCGCGCATCAACGCCTTGATTACGTCGAGCGCGACGACAAGAATTACCTGCGCCACACCATGGTC
>CAZYTN010000063.1:0-5348 GCA_964650115.1 uncultured Sulfuritalea sp. | reverse complement strand
ACGCCTTGATTACGTCGAGCGCGACGACAAGAATTACCTGCGCCACACCATGGTCCATCACCAGGGCATGGATTCGCCGCTCGTAGACTACCTCGATGTGGTCATCACCAAATCGCCGCCGGGCGTGCGCGATTACTCGGGAGACCACAAATGAAAGAGCGCACCGTCCAGTTGGAAGTCCTGCGCTACAACCCGGACACCGACACCGAAGCCCACTTCCAGCGCTACGAACTGGTCTGCCAGGAAGAATGGGTCGTCCTCGACGCCCTGAACAAGGTCAAGGCCGACATCGATCCGACGCTCAATTACCGCTGGTCCTGCCACATGGCGGTCTGCGGCAGTTGCGGCATGATGATCAACGGCGAACCAAAATTGTCCTGCCACGCCTTCCTGCGCGACTACGAAGGCGTGATCCGGGTGGAACCGCTGGCGCATTTCCCGGTCGAGCGCGATCTGGTGACGGCGCCAGACGACTTCATGGAGAAGCTCAAGCGCGTCAAGCCCTACGTCATCCCGAAAGAGAAGAAGCCGATCAGCGAGGGCGAGTACAAGCAGACACCGGCGCAACTCATGAAGTTTCGCCAGTATTCGATGTGCATCAACTGCATGCTGTGCTACGCGGCTTGCCCCCAGTACGGCCTGACGCCGAGCTTCATCGGTCCGGCGGCGCTGACCCTGGCGCACCGCTACAACCAGGATTCACGCGACGGCGGGCGCAAGGAAAGGCAGGAAGTGGTGGCCACCCATGAAGGTATCTGGGAATGCACCTTCGTCGGCGCCTGTTCCGAGGTCTGCCCGGCCCACGTCGATCCGGCCAGCGCGCTGCAGCAGATGAAGATCACCAGTTCGCTCGACTGGATCGTCGAACACCTGATTCCGGGAGGGAAATCATGAGCCGCAAACCCCTGGTTCGCGAATGCCCACCGACCACCTGGTATTTCCGCCAGCCGCGCTACCTGCGCTACATGTCGCGCGAAATCACCAGTATTTTCGTCGGCGCCTACTGCGTACTGCTGGTGGTCGGGTTGCAACGCCTTTCCGCCGGTCCGGCAGCCTGGGAAGGTTTCCTGCTGGCGCTGCGAAGTCCGGCTTCAGTCGTGTTTCAATTCCTGTGCCTGGTCGCTGCGGTGTATCACGCGGCCACCTGGTTCAACGCCACGCAAAAGGCCATGCCGCTGCAGATCGGCGAGGACTTCGTGCCCGGCAATGTAATTTCCGGTGCGCACTATGCAGCGTGGGCGGTGCTGTCCTTCGTCGTGCTCTATCTTGCGGGAGTGTTCTGAGATGGCAAAGTCGCACAAACCCGTCGTCTGGTTTCCCTTCGCCGCAGGCGGCACGGTCATCGCCTTTTGCATCCCGGTGATCGTCCTGCTCACCTTCCTCGCTGCGCTGGGCCATGTCCCGGCTGGCCTCGGCTATGACAAATTGCATGCCTTCGCCGCCGCCGGCCTCGGCAAGTTGATCATCTTCGGCGTGGTAGCCCTCTCGCTGTGGAGTTCGGCGCATCGCCTGCGCTGCACCTGCTACGATTTCGGCTTGCGCGCCGACACGCTGGCCGCAACCGTGTTGTACATTGCGGCAATTATCGGCAGCATCGCCTCCGCGGTATTCCTGCTGCGAATCTAGCAAAGGCAAACCGGCAATAATTCGATTCCACTGCAGGAAAGGAAGTTCATGGCACCACCCCCACCGGCCTCGCGCGAGGCCGTACGCGAAGAACGTCTCGGCGATGTCTGGAGCAACGAACTGAACGACGTCTTCGCCGACGTTGCCCCCTATTACGACCGCGCCAACAACATCGCGGCGCTGGGACAGTTCGGCAACTTCCTGCGGCGCTTCATGCAACTGGTCGACCTCAAGCCGCAGCAGAAGGTGTTGGACGTCTGCGCCGGCACCAACGCCATTGGCATTGCCCTGCTCAAGCGCGAACCGACTTTGGACGTACACGCCATGGATCGCAGCGTCGCCATGCAGACCGTCGGCCAGCAGCGCGCCGCGGCGCAGGGTTTCCAGATCAAGAGCACCATCGGCGACGTGCATACCCTGCCCTTTCCCGACAACCACTTCGACATCGTCACGCTGCAGTTCGCCTCGCGCCACCTGCGCGTGCGCGAGGTGTTCAGCGAGATCCTGCGCGTACTCAAGCCCGACGGGCATTTCCACCATTCCGACATGCTGCGTCCGCGCAATCTCATCGTGAAGCAGCTTTACTACACCTACCTGCGCAGCTGCCTCGGGCTGACCGGCCTGATCGTCGGCAGCGGCCCGGCGGCGGTCAAGGCCAAGCAGTATTTCCTCGATGCGCTGGAACTGTTCTACACAGCCGAAGAGCTGTCGATATTGCTGCGCGAACTGGGTTATGTCGAGGTCAAGGCGGATACCGTGTTTCACGGCATGCTCGGCTTTCATCGCGCGGTAAAGCCGCTGCCGGCTGTGCAAGCCTGAGTTGGACCGCAGCGAGGTGAAGCCGGCGCATTCCCTCGCCAGACTCAACGGCCGGATACTCAAAACCTACAGCCGGCGCACCACCACCGCGCTGCGTGCCGCCCTGCCTTTGCGCCTGGCCCTGCCGCACCTGGAACCGGTGCTGGCGCTGAACGTCGCCAAGGAAGTGAAGAAGGACGCGCTGGTGATCCTGCGCGCCCGCGAACTGATGACGGCAGGCCCGCTCGACTGGAACGAAGTTCTGCCGCAACTGCTGCAGGCGACCAAGGAAATCGACCGCCTGTTTCTCTCCCGTGTCGGTGCATTCCCGGTAGACATCGTGATCCGTTACGAGGAGATCGCGCCGATCCGCGCCCGGCGCATGAAGCTGCTCTACGACGCCGCACTGAAAATACTCTCGGCGCGCGACCGTGACCTGTGCCTGCGCGGCGCCATCCAAGCAACATTCTCGCGCGACGAATTCGCGCAACTGCTGGACCAGCTGTTCCGCCTGTATGCCGAGGAAACCCGCTCCTTGAGCCGTTCGGTGCGCCTGCCGGCACTGCTGGTGCCGCTACGAGAACTTATCGCTCAGGAACTGCTGAACGTCATGCTTACGGTCGCACGACCCCTGGCGCTGGAAATCTCTGCGACTGTCTTTCAAAAAGCAGCAGCGAGCCCTGCGCCTGCGCCAGACTCCGAATCCTGAAGGAATCTCCGATTGACGGCGGCCACCCAGGCCGGACATACTCGCGACGCGACCGCTGAAACTGCAATCATTCCACGGCATCTCCAAAAGGAGTGGCGCATGAATTCTCCGGCAGGAATCGCTGCACCAGGGCAATGGCAGATACGGACGGCGCCTCGTCAATTGTTCAAGCTGGCGGCCCTCCTGGCACTCCCAACAGTCATATCCGCCCTGACTGCGGCCTCGGCAGCAGAACCCAGAATGCCCATCTTCGATGCCCATGTGCATTACAGCCATGACGCCTGGGAGAGCACGCCGCCCAATGTGGCCGTCGCCATCCTGCGCAAGGCCGGACTCAAGCGGGCGCTGGTGTCCAGTTCCAGCGACGAAGGCACGCAGAAGCTCCATGCCGAGGCGCCGGACCTGGTAGTGCCTTCCTTGCGGCCGTATCGCACACGTGGCGAGATGTCGAGCTGGGTGCGCGACGAGACCATCATTCCGCACCTCGAAGATCGCCTGAAAAAGTTTCGCTATGTGGCCATCGGCGAGTTCCATGCCTATGGCGCCGACGCCGACCTGCCGGTGGTGCGCCGCACGGTGCAGCTGGCGAAGCAGTACAGGCTCTGGCTGCACCTGCACGGCGACAGCGACGCCATCGAACGGGTGCTGGCGCAGGACCCCGAAGCGCGCATCCTCTGGGCGCATGCCGGCTTCGACCGGCCCGCGGCGGTGCGCGCGATGCTGCGCAAACATCGCAAGCTGCATGCGGAGCTGGCCTTCCGCAACGATCACGCCAGCGGTGGCAAGGTCGATCCCGCCTGGCGCGAGGCCTTCATCGAGTTTCCCGACCGCTTCCTGCTCGGCACCGACACCTTCACGCCGGAACGCTGGCATTACATCGTCGAGCACGCCGACTGGTCGCGCGCCTGGCTGGCCGATCTGCCGCGCGATATCGCCGAACGTATCGGCTGGCGCAATGGCGAGAAACTGTTCGCTTCGATGATGGCGAAGAAGCAATGAAGAGTCGGCGCTGGCGCGAGGCGAAAAGCGACGACCTGGTCGCGTTTCTGGAATCGCTGTCGCCTGACTCAGCGCTGCCGACGCCGGCCGTTCCGTCGGCCATCGCAGCCTGCCGCGCGCCGTAGCGCCGGCGCCGACTCCTACCCGAACCTTCCTTCCGGGTAGTGGCTTCGGCCGGCGCCGCGCGCCTTAACGTGCGCCGCGCTCATGTTAGCCTGCGCCGCTGCATCGCTGGAAGGTTCAGCCGAACCTTCCAGTGATGTAGTCTTCGGTCGCCTTCTTCTGCGGCTTGATAAAGATCTGATCGGTGACACCGAACTCGACCATCTCGCCCAGATACATGTAGGCGGTGAAATCCGAGATGCGCGCCGCCTGCTGCATGTTGTGGGTGACGATCAGGATGGTGACCTTTTCCTTGAGTTCGATGATCAATTCCTCGATGCTGGCAGTCGCGATCGGATCGAGGGCGGAAGTGGGTTCATCGAACAGGATGATCTCGGGGTCGGAAGCCAGGGCGCGCGCGATGCACAGGCGCTGCTGCTGGCCGCCGGAAAGGTTGGCGCCGAGTTCCTTGAGCCGTCCGCTGACTTCGTTCCACAGCGCCGCGCCCTTCAGCGCCGATTCGACGCGATCATCGAGTTCGTTCTTGTTGCGCATGCCGCGCACGCGCAGGCTGTAGGCGACGTTCTCGTAAATCGACTTGGGGAAAGGGTTGGGCTTCTGGAACACCATGCTGATGCGCATCCGCACTTCGATTGGATCGACCTCCGGCGCCAGCAGATTGGTATTGTCCGGATACAGCACGATGCCGCCACCGGCATAGCGGTTGCCAGCGTACAGGTCGTGCATGCGATTGAAGCAGCGCAACAGCGTGGACTTGCCGCAACCCGAAGGTCCGATCAGTGCGGTGACCATGCGGTCATGGATAGGCATCGACACCCGTTTCAGCGCATGGAAAGCGCCGTAGTAGAAGTCGAGTTCGCGGACATCGGCCTTTAGCACGGCGCCCTCGACACCTGCCTCGAATCCGGTTGGAATTTGCATGCTGTTCACCACTTGATGTTTTTGCGCAAACGATAGCGCACGTAAATGGCCAGGCCATTCATGGCCAGGGTCATGAATACGAGGACGAAGCCTGCCGCGGCCGCATTCACGGTAAAAGCCGCTTCCGGGCGCGAGGTCCAGTTGAACATCTGGATAGGCATCACGGTAAAGG
>CAZYTN010000062.1:7202-10474 GCA_964650115.1 uncultured Sulfuritalea sp. | reverse complement strand
CTCCGTCAGCAAGGCCTGGAACTCGACCTGCGGGAAGGGCACATAGAGTTCCTTGCTCAGCTTGCCGCCTTCCTTCTCGAAACCCTCCTTGAAGCCCACCATCATCTGTTCGCCGGCGGCATATTTCCAGGTGATGAATACCGCGTTCTTGTGGCCCCTGGCCTTCAGCACCTTGCCCAGGGCATGGGTGGTCTGCCAGTTGGAGAAGGAAGTGCGGAAGATATTCGGCGCGCACAGCGGACCCGTCACTTCGTCGGCGCCGGCGTTCGGATTGATCCACAGCGTGCCCGACTCACGGATCACCTTGGCCATGCCCATGGCCACGCCCGAGTGCACCGTGCCGATGACCACATCGACCTTGTCGCGCTGCACCAGTTTGCTGACATTCTCCGGCGCCTTGGCCGGATTGGATTCGTCATCTACCGTGAAGTACTCGATTTCGCGCCCGCCGAGCTTGCCGCCGCGCTCTTCGACAGCCAGTTTGAAGCCGTTGGTGATGGCCAGGCCGAGCTGCGCAAAAGTGCCGGTGGAAGGCAGCATCAGGCCGACCTTGATTTTCCCTTGCTGCGCCGATGCCATGCCCGTCGGCAGCAGCGTACCGGCGGCTGTCGCGCCGGCAATGGCGCTGCTGCCCAGCAGGAATCCACGGCGGTCATAGTTCGATTTCTTCTGCATTGTCCATCTCCTCACTGAATGTTTTTGACAGGACGCAAAAGCTTTCGCGCCCGATGCGGTTCTTGGCCTGCAATAACAACACTTCCCTGCGGGCGCGTCAAGCCGACTGACACGTCATACATCACCTGCGACCACTCAGCGCAGCTTGAAGCGCTGGATCTTGCCGGTCGCCGTCTTCGGCAATTCGGGGGCAAATTCAATCCAGCGCGGATACTTGTAGGGCGCCAGCCTTTCCTTGACATGCGCCTTCAGAACCTGCTTGAGTTCATCCGACGGCGCGACGCCGGCCTTGAGCACCACATAGGCCTTGGGCTTGATCAATTCGTCGGTATCGGCATGGGCCACCACGGCGGCCTCGAGGATGGATTCATGGGTCATCAGCGCGCCCTCGACCTCGAAGGGCGAGACGTAGATGCCCGACACTTTCAGCATGTCGTCGGAACGACCGCAATACTGGAAATACCCGTCCTCGGTTTCGATGTACTTGTCGCCGCTGCGCGTCCACTCCCCCATGAAGGTATGGCGCGATTTCTCGCGGCTGTTCCAGTACATGATCGCTGCACTCGGCCCCTTGATCTGCAACTCGCCGATCTCTCCCGGCGCCACCGGGTTGCCGTCTTCACCGATCAGGCGCACGGCATAGCCCGGAACCGGCTTGCCCGTGGTGCCGTAACGCACTTCACCGCTGCGATTGGAGAGGAAGATGTGCAGCATCTCGGTCGAGCCGATGCCGTCGAGGATCTCGACGCCAAGCAATTCAGTCCAGCGCCGACCGATGTCGGCCGGCAACGCCTCGCCGGCCGAAGCGCAGACGCGCAGCCGCGGCACCTCGGCGCGCGTGAGCATGTCCGGACTGGCGAGCAGCGCGCCGTAAAGCGTCGGCACGCCATAGAAGATCGTCGGCTGATGCTGGCGCAGGCGCTGGAAAACCGCCTGCGGCGTCGGCCGCTCGGCCATCAATATCGTGGTTGCGCCGACCGACAGCGGAAACGTCAGGCCGTTGCCCAGGCCGTAGGCGAAGAACAGCTTGGCGGCGGAGAACACCAGGTCATCCTCGCGTATGCCCAACACGCCCCTGCCGTAAAGTTCGGCGGTCTGGATCAGATGCGAATGCAGGTGTACGGTGCCCTTCGGCGTACCCGTCGAGCCGGAGGAATACAACCAGAAGCAGATGTCATCGCAGGTGGTTTGCGCCGGTTCGAATCTCGGGCTGACGCCCATCATCAGTTCGGCGAGGTTGGGATAGCCTTTTTCGTCGCTGCCCGAAATGATCACATGCTTCAGCGTCTTGTGCCTGCCGACGATAGGCGCGAACTGCGGCCACAGGGCCTTGGAAACCACCAGGGCCTTGGCCCGCGAATCGCCGAGCATGAAGTCGTAGTCGGCCGTGGTCAGCAAGGTATTGGCGGCGATCGGCACGATGCCGGCCTGGATGCTGCCGAGAAACGCGGTCGGAAAGTCGATGGTGTCGAGCAGGCAAAGCATCACCCGATCTTCAGCTGCCAGCTCGATGCCGGCCAGCACGTTGCCGAAGCGGTTCACCCGCTCGGCCAGGTCGCCGTAGGAATAGCTGCCGTGGTCGTCGATGTAGGCGATCTTGTTGGTCCGCCCGGCGCGCAGATTCCTCTGCAGCAGGTCCCAAGCGGCGTTGTACTGTCGCGGAATGCTTACCCGCGGCGGCGAGGTGCCGTGGTCGGCGCTGCTCAGTTCTGGCATGTCGTTCTCCTCCTTCGCTCTGTGGCGGTTTGGTGTTTAAGGGCCGGCATTGCTGCCGGCATGGGATTGCAATTAGCTGAAAGCCTGGATTCCCGTCTGGGCGCGACCGAGAATCAGCGCGTGAACATCGTGCGTGCCTTCGTAAGTATTCACCACTTCCAAGTTTACGACATGACGGATCACGCCGAACTCGTCGGATATGCCGTTGCCGCCGAGCATGTCGCGCGCCAT
The DNA here is from genome assembly GCA_964650115.1 of uncultured Sulfuritalea sp. Lineage (GTDB taxonomy): Bacteria > Pseudomonadota > Gammaproteobacteria > Burkholderiales > Rhodocyclaceae > Sulfuritalea. The sequence goes on along the minus strand of CAZYTN010000062.1, from coordinate 7,852 downwards.
GCGGGCGATGTCGAGCGATTTGCCGCAGGAATTGCGCTTCATGATCGAGGTGATCTCGACCGCGGCCGTGCCTTCGTCCTTCATCCGGCCCAGGCGCAGGCAGCCCTGCAGCGCCATGGTGATCTCGGTCTGCATGTTGGCGAGCTTGAGCTGGATCAGCTGGTTGGCCGCCAGCGGGCGGCCAAACTGCTTGCGGTCCAGAGTGTATTGCCTGGCCGTATGCCAGCAGAACTCGGCGGCGCCCAGCGCGCCCCAGGCGATGCCGTAGCGCGCCGAGTTGAGGCAGGTGAATGGCCCCTTGAGGCCGCGCACTTCGGGGAAGGCATTCTCTTCGGGGCAGAACACCTCGTCCATGACGATCTCGCCGGTGATCGAGGTGCGCAGGCCGACCTTGCCGTGGATCGCCGGCGCCGACAGGCCCTTCCAGCCCTTCTCCAGCACGAAACCGCGGATCTGGCCGCCGTCGTCCTTGGCCCAGACCACGAAGACGTCGGCGATCGGGCTGTTGGTGATCCACATCTTGGACCCCGAGATGCTATAGCCGCCATCGACGGCGCGGGCGCGGGTGATCATGCTGCCGGGATCGGAACCGTGGTTCGGCTCGGTGAGGCCGAAGCAGCCGATCAGTTCGCCGGTGGCGAGCTTGGGCA
>CAZYTN010000062.1:0-7102 GCA_964650115.1 uncultured Sulfuritalea sp. | reverse complement strand
TTCGGCTCGGTGAGGCCGAAGCAGCCGATCAGTTCGCCGGTGGCGAGCTTGGGCAGATATTTCTTGCGCGTGGCCTCGTTGCCGAACTCGTAAATCGGCACCATGACCAGCGAACTTTGCACGCTCATCATCGAACGGTAGCCGGAATCGACGCGCTCGACTTCGCGTGCGGCAAGTCCGTAGCAGACATAGTTCATGCCGGCGCCGCCATATTCCTCGGGTATCGTGGTGCCGAGCAGACCGAGTGCCCCCATTTCGCGGAAGATCGCCGGATCGGTCTTCTCGTGGCGGAAGGCTTCCAGCACGCGCGGCGCCAGCTTGTCCTGGGCATAGGCGGCGGCGGCATCGCGCACCATGCGCTCGTCTTCCGTCAGTTGCTGGTCGAGCAGCAGGGGATCTTCCCAATTGAATCGTGCTTGGCTAGCCATAGTGTGTCTTCCCTTCAATGTATTGTCATGCCGCCGTCGGCAGCGAGTATCTGTCCGGTAACGTATGCCGAGGCGTCCGAGGCGAAGAAGACGAATACCGGGGCGATCTCCTCGGGTTCGGCCCAGCGTCCCAGCGGAATGCGGTCGAGGTACTTGTCCTTGAATTTCTCGTCGGTGCGTATCACTTCGGTCATCGGCGTCGCGGCTCCCGGTGCGATGGCATTGGCCGTGATGTTGTAGCGCGCCAGCTCCTTCGCCGTGCTCTTGGTCATGCCAAGAATACCGGCCTTCGCCGCGCTGTAGTTGATCTGGCCGATGGTGCCGAGAACGCCGGCGGCCGAGGTGACGTATATGATGCGCCCGTATTTCCGCTCGATCATGCCGCCGACCACGGCCTGCAGGCAATTGAAAGCGCCGGTCAGATGCACGGCGACGACCTGGTTCCACTGCTCGATGGTCATCTTGTTGAGCATCGCCGTGCGGGTGATGCCGGCGTTGTTCACCAGGATGTCGATGCGGCCCCAGGCAGCATTGACCTTGGCCGCCGCTGCCTCGACCTGCTCGCGATCGGCGACGTCGCAGGCTAGCCCCAGCGCCGTACCGCCAGCGCCGACTATTGCCGCGGCGACTTTTTCCGCCGCTTCGCCGTTCATGTCGACCACAGCGACCTTGGCTCCTTCGCGGGCATAGGCCTGCGCTACCGAGGCACCGATACCTTGGCCGGCACCGGTGACGAAGGCAACCTTACCGTTCAGCTGCATACGATCAGCCCTTCGGCTTGGCCATTACCTGTTCGGCGAACTTGTCGTCGAACAGCGCGCCTTCGGCCACCAGTTGGCGGAACTTGATGAAGTCGATGACGTCCTTGCCGGTCGGCTTCTTCGCGTCGAAGGCATTGAAGCCCAGCCAGGCTTCGTGGTTCATGTTGGCGGCGAGCCAGTGACGGTTGGGCAGCTTCATCTGGTCCCAGAAGAACTTCTTCTTGCCGCGGATGCCGTCGATCGAGTTGATCAGGCAATTCGGGAACAGGTTGGCGAACTTCCACACCAGGCGATTGACTTCGGCGTCGAGCAGCTCGAAGTCCGTCTTGCACTCTGCGATCAAGGCCTTGGCAGCGGCGACCTGCGCGGCGGCGACGGGCTCGCCATAGACGATTTCGCCGTCATCGACATAGGTGTCGGTGCGCACCAGCGGATTCCTCACCCACTGGCCGTCCTTCGTCAACACCGGCACGGCCTTGGTGACGAGGCCCTTGGACTTCATCTTGTAGGCGCTCCAGGTCTCGCAGGAGATGCAGTTGTACATCGCATCTTCCATCGACAGGAACCAGGGCAGGAAGTCGGTCGAGCCGCCGACCGGCGCCGAGCCGTGCTTGGGACCTGCCTGGCCGAACACGGCGAGGTCGGAGGTCACGGTGATGTCGGTGGCCATGCCGATTTCCTGGCCGCCGGCGACGCGCATGCCATTGACGCGGCAGATCACCGGCTTCTTGCAGTTCAGTATCCCGTCGACCATAGCGTTGAACAGGTCCATGTACTCGCCGTACTCATTGGGCCGCTTGGAGTAGTAGGAGGCATATTCGGCGGTGTTGCCGCCGGTACAGAAGGCCTTGTCGCCGACGGCGGTGAACACCACGGCGACGATCTTGCGGTCGCTCGATGCACGCTGCATGCCGGCGATGACGCCCTTGACCATGTCGGTGGTGTAGGAGTTGTACTGGCTCGGGTTGTTGAGCCAGATCCAGGCGGAGTAGAGGCCGGCTACCGCCGCGCCCTTGTCGTCCAGCACCGGACGCTCTTCGTAAATCACCGTCGGCGCTTCGCTGCCGAAGTGGCTGTTGTCGATCAGTTGGTGATCCTTCAGATCGTTTTCCCTGCGTAGCCATTCCAATGCCATGTTGATTCTCCTCTATGAATTCGTAAGTGTGCCGCTATCAGAAATCCGGGGTCAGGATCACGCGCCGCTTGAGCTTGCCGTGATGCGCCTCGTCGAAAACCTGCTCGATCTGGCTCATGGGCCGCGTCTCGACAAAGGGCCCGAGCTCGATGCGGCCGTCGAGGCACATCTCCAGCACCTGCGGGTAGAACTCCGGCGGGCAGCCCCAGGTGCCGATCAACTCGGCATCGAATGCCATCAGCTTGGACAGCATGTAGGAGGTCTCGTCGGTGCCGTAGCCGACCACCATCAACATGCCAGTGAAGGACAGCAGCGACAGCGCCAGTTCCTGGCCCGGCTTGGTGCCGGTGACTTCGAAGATCTTCCAGCCGTAGTTGGATGGCAGCCCTTTCTCCTTGCACCAGGCCTTGAAGGCTTCCTTGACTTCCTTGGCCGTCTTGCCCTTCGGGTTGATGGTGAAGTCGGCGCCGTAGCCCTTCATGAACTCCAGCTTTTCCTCGTTGATGTCGATGCCGATCACCGCTGCCGCGCCCATGCCCTTGGCCACCTGGGTCATGAAGCTGCCGACACCGCCGGCCGCGCCGATGACAATGACGCGATCGCCGGCCGCGAGGCGTGCACGACGGGCGGCCTGGTAAGGCGTGGTCACCGCGTCGGCGATCACCGAAAGATGCTCCAGCGGTACGCTGCCGCGATTGCCGACGATACAAAGGTCGGCGGCCGGCACCGGGATGTGACTGGAAAAGCCGCCGTAGATGCCCATTGAATTACCCGGCATTTTCTGCGCCAAGCAACGGTTGCCGCGGCCGGTCTTGCACAGCTCGCACTTGTTGCAGGGGAGCACGGCGGGAATGATGACTTCCTTGCCGATGTAGCTCGCCTCGCCGGCGACGACCACTCCCGAGATCTCGTGGCCCAGCGACAGCGGGGGCGGATGGTCGGTGCGCACGCCCATGTAGAAGTAGGACAGGTCGGTGTGGCAAACGCCACAACCCTTGACCTCGACCAGGACCTCGCCCGGCTGCAGCTGCGGCACCGGAATTTCGGTCTTGGTCAGCGTCCCCGGTACGGTCATCTGCCATGTCTTGATAGTGCTTGGAACCATCATGTCTCCCTTATTTGTTCTTCCAGACCGGCTTGCGCTTTTCAATGAATGAATTGAGGCCTTCCTTGGCGTCCTCTGTAGCCATCAGGTCCTTCAGGTAATGCTGTTCGATGTGGAACAGCGCCTCGTAGAAGGGACGCGTCGCCGCTTCCTTGACGGCCTTCTTGGTGTGGATCAGTGCCACGCGCGACAAGGAGGTGAACTGGTGGAGGAACTTCGCCGTATCGTCGACAAAGCTCTCTTTCGGAAACACGCGGTTCACCAGCCCGATGCGGTGGGCCTCCTGCGCATCGATGATGCCGCCACCGAGCAGCAATTCCATGACCTTGGTCATCGGGATCTGGCGCGGCAGCAGGATCGCGGCGATCGGAGGGAACACGCCGAGCTTTATTTCCGGCTGGCCGAGCTTGGCGTTCTCCGAGGCCACCACCATGTCGCAGGCGATGGCCAGTTCGCAGCCGCCGCCCAGCGCCGCACCATTGACGGCAGCAACTGTCGGGATCGACACCTGCATCAGGCGCTTGAGGATGCCGTGGAAGACCTCGATCATCTTCACCACCTTGTCCGGCGTGTGGTCGACCACGTCGACGCCGGAGGAAAAGGTCTTGTCGCCATTGCCGGCAATCACCAGCACCTTGGCCGTGGTGTTCTCCATCGCCAGGTCGAGCGCGGCATTCATCTCTTCCATGGTGGCGATGTCGAGCACGTTGTAGGGCGGCCGGTTGATGGCCAGGCGAATGACCTCACCCTGGTCTTCGTAGGAGATGAACTTGAAATCCGTCATGAATGTCGTCCTTGCGTGTTTGCTGCGATTCAGAAAAGATCGTCCATATCGTCGGCGCCCACGCCCGGCGGCATGCCGCCGTATTGCTGCATGTAGGCCTGCACGATCTGGTTCTCGCGCTGGCTGAAGAAGGGCGCATCCTCCCAGACGAAATACCTGGCGATGTCGGCCTTGTCGAGCATGGCTGCCAGGCCTTCGCGCAGGTTCTCGACGCCCTTGATGACCAGCACCTTCTTGTCGGCGTCGAGCAACTGATACACGCCGGACTCGGTCTGCACGCCGGCGACGTTCGCCTCATTCAGTTCCAGCCAGGCTTCCGGCGGCAGCACCATGTCCTCGATCTTCGCCGCGAGATTGCACTTGAGGCAGCGCAAGGCCTCGGCGTGCGCGGTGGCTTCGTCGAAGCCGAGCTCGACCTCGTCCCAGTTGTTGCGCTTGGCCGGATCGATGAAGATCGGATGCAGGCGCTTCCGGGTATTGAAACCCTCGTCGCGTCCTATGCGCGGATCGGTATCCCAGTCCGGCAGCAGCTTTTCCTCGATGTTGCCGTCGCCGCCCAGATACGCATCGATCGCCGCCGCGGCCTTGCGGCCCTGGGCCACCGATTCGATCAGGGTCGACGGGCCCAGCACGCAGTCGCCGCCGGCATAGACGCCGGGCCGGCTGGTGAGCATGCTGTCCTCGCGTACCTGGACACGGCCGTTCTTCGAAACCTGCACGCTGTAAGCCGGAAATTCCTCAGGCCGCTGGCCGATGGCGCCGATCACCAGATCGACATCCTCGGTGAACTCGCTGCCGGCGATTTCCAGCGGACGGCGACGCCCCGACGCATCCGGCTCGCCGAGTTCCATCTTGACGTAGGTGATCTTCAGCCGCGAACTGCCGTTGTCGTTGAGTTCGATCTTCTTCGGCGCCAGCAGGAAACGGAAATTCACCTTCTCCTCGATGCAGCCCTGGACTTCATCGTCGCGCGCGGGCATTTCCTCGCGGGTGCGGCGATACACCATGTCGACCACTTCCGCGCCGAGACGACGCGCCGAACGGGCATTGTCGGTCGCGACGTTGCCGCCGCCGATCACCGCGACGCGCTTGCCGATCACGATCGCCGTCTCGCCAGCGCCGACTTTCCCGACTTTCCCCATGGTTGCCGCACGCAGGAAATTCGGACTGTCGATGACATTGGGCAGCTTGTCGCCGGGAATCCCAAGCGCGTCGCCGTTCTGCGCCCCGATGCCGAGAAACACCGCGTCGTAGCCTTGTGCCAACAAGTCGTCGATGTTCTCGATGCGCGTGTTGAAGCGGAACTCGACGCCGAGCTTTTCCACTTCCGCCACTTCCTGGTCGATGACGTCCAGCGGCACGCGATACGAGGGAATGCCGTAGCGCGCCATGCCCCCGGCCGCAGGCAGGGCGTCGAACACCGTGACCGCATGGCCCTTCTTGGCCAGGTAGTAGGCAGCCGTCAGTCCGCCCGGACCGGCGCCGACCACGGCGACCTTCTTGCCCGAGGGCGGCAGTTGATAGGAATGCTTGCGCCACAGACCGGTATCGTTGTCGGCGGCAATCCGCTTGAGGCTGCGGATCGACAGCGGATCGTCGAGGTTCTTGCGCCGGCAGGCCGACTCACAGGGACTGAAGCAGGCGCGGCCGAGAATGCCCGGGAAAGGCAGCTTTTCACGAACCACGGCCACCGCCTCGCTGTACATGCCGAGGCCCACCAGTTGCACGTAGCGCGGCACGTCAATGCCGGCGGGACAGGTGGCCTTGCACGGCACCTGGGTTTCTTCCTTGCGCGCCGGGTCGAGCGTGCGGTCCATCAGGGCCCCGGTGGGACACACCGTTACGCAAGCGCTGCAGAACTTGCAGCCTGATTCGAGCAGCGTCGGCGCGATGGTGCCGACCCAGCTGCGGCCGTCGGTGTTCTTGACTTCCAGGCAACCGACGCCGCGCACATCGTTGCAGGCCACCAGACAGCGCCGGCAGTCGATGCAGAGGTTGTAGTCGCGGTCGTAGAAGGGCTCGTCCTTGATGACGGGCAGCTGGACATGCTTGTAGTTCGGCGTGGTCGGCGGGATGCCGACATAATCGGCGACCTTGCGCAGTTCGCAGCTATTGAAGATCGAGCAGCAGCGCTGTTCGACCGGGTTGCCGAAGGAGCAGGTGGTGCGGCTGCAGCCGTCGCGCTGCGGACAGGTCAGGCAGACATGCGGGTGCGTGCCCAGGGTCTTGGCGATACCGTCCTTGCGCAGCTTGTCGATCTGCGGCGAAGTGGTGGTGACGATCATGCCCGCCTCGACCGCGATCGAGCAGGAGGTGCGCATGCCGGTCATGCCGGCGATTTCGACTACGCAGAGGTTGCAGCCGCTGGAACCGCCACCGCGCTGGGCGCTGGGCGGCAGGTCGGGATGGGCACAGAGGGCCGGAATGTAAATGCCGGCGGCGGACGCGGCCGACAACAGCGAAACCCCGGCCGGGGCCTTCACTTCCTTGCCATCGATCATCAGGGCCACCAGACTGTCGCCCGCCACGCCAGCGGCGCCGGACGACTGCCGGTTTTTGTACCACCTGATTTCTGACGTCTGTACAGCCTCCATGCTCTCCTCCTCGACGCGTCTTGCGGTGGATCCGCCCGGCCTCTGCCGGACTCGCCAAACCTGCTTTCTTATTCCTTGCTACCGCCTGTGTAGGGCGGGTAATACGCGCCGCGACAGGCTCCTGCCCTGACCGCGGCGATGAAGCTCGGCATGTCGCTGACGGACTGCGAGAACCTGGTCGCACAACGCCCCACGGCGACGGTCTTGTGACAATCGCTGCCGCCCAGCGTCGGCAATCCAAGATGCGTCGAGGCCCGGATTGCCAGATCGTTGTCGCTTTCCGCATTGACCCCGT
>CAZYTN010000061.1:0-10484 GCA_964650115.1 uncultured Sulfuritalea sp. | reverse complement strand
CCTGGTCGGTCTGGCCGGGCTTGAGTTCGGCCGAGGGCGGGCGCGTGATGATGTTTTGCGGAATCACCTCCGACACCGTATTGCGCCAGCGGGCCAGGCGATAGACGAAAGTCTTCGGCACGTCCTTGATCACCGCGAAGCCGCCGGCCATGTCGCCATAGAGCGTGGCATAACCGACCGCCATTTCGCTCTTGTTGCCGGTAGTCAGCACGATGCGTCCTGTGCGATTCGACAGCGCCATCAGCAACATGCCGCGAATGCGCGCCTGCAGGTTCTCGTCGGTGGTGTCCCAGGCCGGCTTCGGCCCCAGTGGCGCAAAAGTCGGCGCCAGCAACACGGCGAACTGCTCCATCGCCGCCGCAATCGGGATCTCGTCGTACTGCACGCCGAGCCGCCGCACCATTTCGCGCGAATCGTCGAGGCTCATCTGCGCCGTCCACGGCGAAGGCATCATCACGCAGCGCACGCTGTCGGCGCCCAGCGCATCGACCGCGATCGCCAGCGTCAGCGCCGAATCGATGCCGCCGGAGAGGCCGATGATCGCCCCCGGAAAACCGTTCTTGCCGAGGTAGTCGGCGACGCCCAGTTTCAGCGCGGAATAAACTTCGGCCTCGCGCGACGCCGGCTCGACCATGCGGCCCGGCAGCAGGTATCCGTCGGCGAAATCGATGAATTCCAGCGCCTCGACGAAGGCCGGCAACTGGTGCGTCAGGCGGCCCTGGCCATCCATGGCGAACGAAGCACCGTCGAACACCAGTTCGTCCTGCCCGCCTACCATGTTGGCATAAACCACCGGCTTGCCGGTAGATGCCACCCGGTCGCGCAGCACCTCATAGCGGCGGGCCTGCTTGTTCATGTGGAAGGGCGAGGCGTTGAGCGTCAGAATCAGCTCCGCACCGGCCAGCGCGGCGGCTTCGGCAGCGCCCGACTCCCAGACGTCGGCGCAAATCGCCAGCCCGCAGCGCACGCCCCTGAGTTCGATCACGCAGGGTTCGCGGCCCGCGTCGAAGTAGCGTTCCTCGTCGAATACCTCGTAGTTGGGCAGGCGGTGCTTGCGGTAGGTCGCCGCTACCCTGCCCTCCGCCAGCAGCGAAGCCGCGTTGTAGCGCTCGCCGGCGACTTCTTGCGGATGGCCCGCGATGACCGGCAGCACGGCGGCGGCGGCGAGGCGCTCGAGTTGCGCCGCGCAGGCGCGGTAAAAATCGGGCCGCATCAGCAGGTCTTCCGGCGGATAGCCGCTCACGGCGAGTTCGGGAGTCAGCAGCACATCGGCACCGCCGGCGCGGGCACGGACAGCGAACTCAAGAATCCGGTCGACGTTGCCGGCGAGATCGCCCACCGTGGCGTTCATCTGGGCGACAGCAATGCGAAGGCGTTTCATGGGGCTAACTATAGCGGATGCCGCCGCATCCCACCGGGGGATACCGTCCTCGCGTCCCGCGCGGACATACCCCACCGGGGGATACCGTCCGCGCCTCTGGCGCGGACATACCCCACCGGGGGGTACCGTCCGTGCCTCAGGCGCGGACATAAAAAGCCCGCCTCGCGGGCGGGCTCAGGCTGGGCGGAAAGCACTCAAAACGCCGGCTTGTCCTTGGCGCTTTCGTAGGCGGCAACGCCTTCCATGATCTCCTTCTTGGCGTCTTCCATTCCAAGCCAGCCCTGGATCTTGACGAACTTGCCGGGCTCGAGATCCTTGTAGTGCTGGAAGAAGTGCGCGATCTGGTCGAGCACGAGCTGCGGCAGGTCGCGCGGGCTGTCGACATCGCGGTACATCGGCGTCAGCTTGTCGACCGGAACGGCCAGCAGCTTGGCGTCCTCGCCGGCTTCGTCGGTCATCTTCAGCATGCCGATCGGACGGCAGCGCACCACGACACCCGGCGGCAGCGCGAACTGGGAAAGGACCAGCACATCCACGGGATCGCCGTCGCCGGCGATGGTGTGCGGGATGTAACCGTAGTTGCAGGGATAGTGCATCGACGTGGACATGAAGCGATCGACGAAAATGGCGCCGGACTCCTTGTCCACCTCGTACTTGATCGGCTCCGAGTGCATCGAAATCTCGATCACCACATTGAAATCGTTCGGCAAATCCTTGCCGGAAGGAACGCGATCGAGGCCCACGGCGAACTCCTTTCTATTTAAAGCACGAATTATAGCCCGGTGAAGATTTCGGTTTCCTGACGCGAGCAAAGAAGCCGCATCGCCCCACAACGACTCCAGAAAATTCAATTTGCCGTTGACAAAACCGGCTCATTTGTTGAGAATGGTTCTCATTACGATTCAGATCGCCCAGTAATCGCCATGATGCCCGAGACTCAGGAGTCGCCATTGAAGACAGTACCGCCACTCGGCACCGCCGCGGCACCGCGCCCGCTGAACAGCGCCGCCCTGCTCGGCGCAAAGGGAGAAGTCGAGATCACCCATCAGGGCGAAACCTACCGCCTGCGCCGCACGCGCCAGGGCAAGCTGATCCTCACCAAATAAACCAGGAGCCACCATGTACGTCTGTATCTGCAATGCGGTGACCGAACGCGATATCGGCAGTGCCGTCGCCGAAGGCTGCTGCAGTCTGCGAGAATTGCGCGAGCAACTCGGCGTTGGCGCCTGCTGCGGCCGCTGCACCGGGTGCGCGCGCGACGTGCTGAAGAACTCCCTGCACGCTTACACGCCCCATCGACCCGCTTCCGCCGGGCAACTGGCGGCGGTCTGAACAAGGAGAGGCTTCCCCATGAAAGGCGACAAGAAAGTCATCCAGTTGCTCAACAAGTGCCTGATCAATGAGCTGACCGCGGTGAACCAGTATTTCCTGCATGCCCGCATGTACAAGAACTGGGGCTTCCACGCCCTGGGCAAGCACGAGTACGAGGAATCCATCGAGGAAATGCACCACGCCGACAAGCTGATCGAGCGCGTGCTGTTCCTCGAAGGCCTGCCCAACCTGCAAGCGCTGAACAAATTGATCATCGGCGAGAACGTGCCGGAATGCCTGGCCGGCGACCTCAAGCTGGAACAGGGCGCGCACGCCGACACCAAGGCGGCCATCACCTACTGCGAGAGCGTGCATGACTATGTCTCGCGCGAGATTCTGGAAGATATTCTGGACGATACCGAGGAGCACATCGACTACCTCGAAACCCAGCTCGAACTGATCGAAAAGGTCGGCGTGCAGAACTACCTGCAGTCGGCGATGGGAGAGTCGCCCGCCTCGTAACACCATTTCCGCGGCAGCGCACCGCGCGCTGCCGCTATTAGCCAGCCAGCCGGAGCAGCGGCAAGCCAGCCAAAGATTGTTTTTCGTTTCCTTTGGAGGTTTGCCATGTCGTTCCCGTTTCGTCCCCTCGCCTTCGCCGCGCTTGCCGCGGCATCCCTTTCCGCCGCCGCCCTCGAATATCCCATCGGCGTACCGCAGAACCTCGCCGGCATGGAAGTGGCCGCCGTCTATCTGCAAGCCGTGGAGATGGAGCCGGAAGGCCATATGCGCAAGGCCGCCGAGTCGGACATCCACCTCGAAGCCGACATCCATGCCCTGGCCAGCAATGCCAACGGCTTTGCCGAAGGCATGTGGATTCCCCACCTGCTGGTCAAGTACGAGTTGACCAAGCTGCCCTCCGGCGAAGTCGTCAAGGGCGACATGATGCCGATGGTGGCCAGCGACGGCCCGCACTACGGCGACAACGTCAAACTCAAGGGGCCGGGCAAGTACAAGGTGAAGTTCATCGTCTATCCGCCGAACGCCAAGGAAAACGCCGCCGGCAACATGTTCGGCCGCCATACCGACCGCGCCACCGGCGTGCGCCCCTGGTTCAAGGCGGTCGAAGCCGAATGGGAATTCACCTACGCCGGCGTCGGCAAGAAGGGCGGGTATTGAAATGAATTTCACCCGCAACGCCATGGTCGCGGCCATGGCGGGAGCCTTCGCGCTGCCCGCACTGGCCGCCGACGACATGAACGCCATTGCGACCCAACTTCGGGCCGAACTGAAACGCCTCTCGGAGCGCATCGAGAGCCTGGAGCGCAACAACAAGGAGATGGAGAAAGCGCTCGACAGCCAGCGCCTCAGCGAAAAGGAACCCGAAATCGTCACCCGCCTCAAGGCGGTCGAGTTCCAGACCCTGTCGATGCAGAAGCAGGCGCGCCAGATCGAGTCGCTGGAAGGCATCACGGTCGGCGCCAGCCTGACCAGCGTACTGCAGCAAGTCGGCGCTGGCGACACGGCAAGCGGAACGGGCGAAACCCGCGCCAGCTATCGCGGCGACATTTCGGTGACCCTGCCAGGCGGCGAGATAGGCAATGCCGAGGGCAAGATCTTCACCCACTTCCGCCTCGGCCAGGGTACCGGTATCGGCCTGCGCCCCACCTATACCAGCACCGCCAACACCACCGCGTTCGAGACCAACGCCGGCCCCGACGATTCCTTCGCCATCCTGGCCCAGGCCTGGTACCAACTGTCGATTCCCCTGATCGACGACGGCGATCCGACGCAAACCCGGGCCAACGCCCGCGACCATCTCCACCTCACCGTCGGCAAGATCGATCCCTTCGTATTCTTCGACCAGAACGCAGCCGCCGACGACGAGTCGGCCAAATTCATCAACAACGTTTTCGTGCATAACCCGCTGCTCGATTCCGGCGGCGACATCCAGGCCGACCGCTACGGCTTCGCGCCGGGCGCGATCGTCAAGTATGAAAACAGCAGCCAGAAGGGCGGCGAATGGGCGCTCTCGCTTGGCGCATTCGGCGCGGGATCCGGCGCCAATTTCACCGGCTCCCTGGCCGACCCGCTGCTGGTCGCACAGGCCGAAACCGCCGCGCGATTCAACTACCTGCCGGGCAATTATCGCGTCTATCTGTGGAACCAGGGCCGCGGCATCGACTACGACCAGGTCGAACGCACGCATGCCGGCTTCGGCGTTTCTGTCGACCAGAAGATCGGCGACCACCTGACGGCCTTCGGCCGTTACGGTCACCAGCTCAAGGGCAAGCCCCGCTTCGATCGCGCCCTGACGGCTGGCGTCGAACTCGACGGCAGCCCGTGGTCGCGTGCCGCCGACGGCGTCGGCCTGGCCTTTGGCGGCTTGCGCACCGGCACCGATTTCCGCAGGGATTCGCCGATCATCGATAGCGACGGCGACGGCAATCCCGACGTCGGCTACCAGGCCAGCGGTTGGGAAAAGGATGTCGAGCTCTACTACCGCTACAAGCTCAACAGCCACGTCGAACTCACGCCGGACTTGCAGTGGATCCGCCAGCCCGGCGGCAACGCGTCGGCCCCCGCCGTCACGGTCATCGGCCTGCGCGCCAAGGTGGGGTTCTAGGCCATGCCGGCGCCGCTTGTGCATCTTCTCTTTGTCGCCATGCTCTGGCTCGGCCTCGGCTGGGCGACGCAAAGTCACGCCCAAGCGGCGCCCTTGCCGACCTGGACGGTGACGATGAAGGATGGCGTGTTCTCACCGAAGCGCCTTGAAGTGCCGGCCGGGCAGCGCATCAAGTTCATCCTGAGGAATGAAGGTCCCGGGCCGCTCGAATTCGAGAACGCCGATCTGCATGTCGAGAAGATCCTCGCTGCCGGCGCCGAGTCCTTCGTCGTCGTCAAGCTGCCGCCGGGCGAACACATGTTCGTCGACGAATTCAACATCGCCACCGGCGAATTGCTGATCATCGCGAAGTAGCGAGCCTGACCATGCAAACCGCATCCATCACCGTCCATCCCCGCCTGCCGCAGCACCGCACGCGACTGGCGCGGCTCGGCGACTGGATGGCACGGCACCGGCGCGCCATCCTCGCCGCGCAATGGCTCATCGTGGTCTGCTACCTGGTGCTGGTCGTGCTGCCGGCTTTCCTGCCGCACCCTCATCCGGAGGCGCGGCTGTTCTCCTCGGATTTCGGCGCCGCCTCGGCCATCGACCGCACGCTGTGCACTAGCGGCGCACAGACGCCGATGGACAAGGCTGCCTACGTCGCCTGCTGGCAAGACCGCCTGGTGCTGCTCGCGCAATACCTGTTCTGGGGCGTCTGGTGGCCCTTCGTGATCCTCTCGGTCATGCTCATGGGCCGCGTCTGGTGCGGCGTGCTCTGTCCCGAAGGCGCACTGACGGAATTCGCCAGCCGCCATGGCCGCGGCGGCGCCATCCCGCGCTGGATGCGCTGGGGCGGCTGGCCCGTGGTGGCTTTCATCCTGACCACGGTGTACGGCCAACTCATCAGCGTCTATGACTACCCCCAGGCCGCACTGCTGATCCTCGGCGGTTCCACCGTCGCCGCCGTCGCCGTCGGCTGGATGTACGGCCGCGGCAAGCGCGTCTGGTGCCGCTTCCTTTGCCCGGTATCGGGCGTCTTCAACTTGCTGGCGCGCATGGCGCCAATTCACTTTCGCGTCGACCGCAAGGCGTGGGACGAATACCCGCAGCGCACGGATGCCGTCGATTGCGCGCCGCTGCTCGACGTCAAGCACCTGAAGGGCGCGGGCCGGTGCCACGCCTGCGGCCGCTGCAGCGACCATCGCGGTGCCGTCGCCCTGGCAGGGCGATCGCCCAATGCCGAAATTCTCGTTGTCGAAGGCGAAACGCCGCGCACCGGCGAGGCCGTGCTGCTGCTGTTCGGCATGATCGGCGTCGCCATGGGCGCCTTCCTGTGGACGGTCAGCCCCTGGTTCGTACAGGGCAAGCAGGCCGCCGCCGAGTGGCTGGTGGCGCGCGACATTTTCTGGCCGCTGGCTGACAGCCCGGCGTGGTGGCTGCTGACGCGCTACCCGGAGGCGGGCGACGTGTTTTCCTGGCTCGACGGCGCGGCGATCCTGGTCTGGATCGCCACATCCGCGCTGCTGCTGGGCGGCCTGTGCTGGCTCGCGGTGCGCGCCGCCGCGCGCCTGGCCGGCGTCGACTGGCGCCGCCTGGCGCTGGGCCTGGTACCGCTGGCCGGCATCGGGCTGTTCCTCGGCCTGTCGATGATGAGCGCCACCCACCTGCGTGCCGAAGGCCTGCCGCTGGGCTGGCTGCCCGGCCTGCGCGGCGCGCTGCTGGCGGTCGGCCTGCTGTGGTCGCTGTGGCTCGGCTTTCGACTGATGAAAGTTATGCCCCCGGCAGGCCCGGGGGCGGTATCCCCTGCGGACGGCGCTGGCGATACGGCGGCCCGCCTGCTGGCCGGCCTGCTCTGGTTGCTGCCCATCGCCGCGATCGGCGGCACCTGGATTCTGGCGTTCTACGTCTGGTAAGGAGAGCTTCATGATCGAAGACATTCAACTTGAACAGCCGCCCGCGCGCATGGTCGCAGGCGCGCTGGCGCATCTGGCGCGGCACATGGAAACGGGCTGCGCACGCGCCGGCCATCTCGCCGCGCTGCTGCTCGACCAGGTCGCCAACGACGCGGAAGCAGATGCCCACCTGCGCACCCATGCCCGCGAGCTGGTCGAGATTCTCCAACGCGATGCGCCACGGCACGGCGTCGCCGCATGCGACCCGCACGGCCGCCCGAAGGGGCGCCAGCCACAAACCGGAGCCGCGCAGCGGCGAACCGCCGTCACCCCCTCGCCTGGCGAGGGGGCTGGGGGGAGGGTACTCCAGTGAGCACCCTGGCGCAGATGATCAGCAGCGCCTTCCCCGGCGGGCAGAGCTGCCTGTGCTCGCCCGACGATGTTCCGGTCGCCAGGCTGGGTCGCCGGCGCAAGCTGTGGGAACTGCCGCACGCCTACCATTGCGCGCTGATCGGCACCTGCCTGCCGGTGGCCGAGATGCGCCGCCTCGCCCCGCACTCGGGCTATGACGTCAGCAAGATGAGCGACTACAGCCTGCACACGGTGGTCGTCGGCTATTGCGAAAACCGCGGCGCGCTGACCGAAGCCATCCAGCGTTTCCTCGACAAGCGCCATGCCCGCGCCATCGCCCGCTTCGCGCCGGCCACCGATGCCATCGGCATCGCAGCCTTATGGCGCGAGGTGCTCGCCAGCGGCGAGGACATTCCCGGTGCGCTGTGGGCGGCGTGGACGCATCCGGCCATCGACGATGCGACCGGGCGCGACATCCACGGCGACATCCACATGCTGTCGCACCAGGTCGGCGCCTCGGCACGCGCCGACCTGCGCCAACTGGAGCAGCACAAGCACGACGCGACACAACTGCGCGGCGAGGTCGAAGCGCTGCGCCGCGGCATGAGCGAAGCGCAGCGCGCCCATGAGCTGACGCTGGCAAATCTGCGGCGCGACCTCGCCGCCGCCGAACAACGCGCCGCGCGCCACGAGCGCAATGAGCTGGAGCTGACGGCAGCCGCACGCGAGCGGAAAGAGCACCGCAACCTGCAGCAGCGGGCGGCCGCTTTGGCCACGCGCGCCGAGGTGCTGGAAGAATGGAACACAGCCAACGCGCGTCGCGCCGCGCAACTCGAACTCGACCTGGTGGATGCCCGCGCCGAACTGGCGGCGGCCGAGGACGCCCTGGCGTGTACGCTCGGCGTGAATGGCCAAAGCGACGACCAGGCCGCCTGCGACCGACGCGCCTGTCCGCTCGAAGCTCCCCTCGCCGGCCGCTGCGTACTTTGCGTCGGCGGCCGCAGCGGCCTGGTCGATGGCTACCGCAAGCTGGTCGAACATCGCGGCGGGCGCTTTCTGCACCACGATGGCGGCCAGGAAGAAAGCCTGCATCGCATCGACGCGGCAATCGCCGCCGCCGATGCCGTGGTCTGCCAGTCCGCATGCGTTTCGCATGGCGCCTACTGGCGCCTCAAGGACGCCTGCAAGAAGCTGGGCAAGCCCTGCGTCTTTGTCCAGTCGCCCGGCGTCGGCAGCTTCGCGCGCTGCCTCTCCGCGCTGGCGAGCGCAGCGCCGTCCGACCAGGTCATCCGGATTCCGGCCTAGCCCGGGTACGCCCAGGCCCATCCTCGCCGTGCTGGAAAGCGAAAGCTGGGCGGCAAGGCGGCGCGGCGCCGCCGCGGATCGCCGTGTCGCCAACGCCGACTTTGCGCTGCGAACGCCGGCGCCCGCCTGTCTTGCCATGAAAAGCTAAAGATAGGCTTTCGATTTTCGTGGTATCGTGCAACCCATGATCGAACGACTTTTCCATGCCGGCGAGATCGGCACCCTGCTGCGCGAGTTTCCCGTCGTCGCCATCGTCGGCGCCCGGCAGACGGGCAAGACCACGCTCGCGCAGGCCATCGGCGACGGCTTCGGCGGCGCCGTGCACCGCTTCGACCTCGAAGACCCGCGCGACGACGCGCGCCTGGCCTCGCCCATGCTTGCCCTCGAGCCACTCGACGGCCTGGTGATCATCGACGAAGTGCAGCGGCGGCCGGACCTGTTCCCCGTCCTGCGCGTGCTGGCCGACCGCGCCGGCACGCGCGTGCGCTACCTGATCCTCGGCTCGGCGGCGCCGGAGCTGGTGCAAGGGGGCGGCGAAAGCCTCGCCGGTCGCATCGCCTTCCACGAACTGCCGGGACTCGACCTGGCCGAGACAGGAGCGCAACACGTCGATGCGCTCTGGCGACGCGGCGGCCTGCCGCGTTCCCTGCTCGCCGCCAGCGACACCGCCAGCCTGCGCTGGCGCCGCGAATACATCCGCGCCTACCTGGAACGCGACATTCCCGCCCTCGGTTTCCGGCTGGCGCCAGCCACGCTACGCCGCTTCTGGAACATGCTCGCCCACTATTCCGGCCAGCTGTGGAACGGCGCCGAACTGGCGCGCGCCTTCGGCGTCTCCGAACCCACGGTGCGCCATTACCTCGACATCCTGGCCGCCACCTGCATGGTGCGCATCCTGCCGCCATGGCACGAAAACGTCGGCAAGCGCCAGGTCAAGGCGCCCAAGATCTACCTCGCCGACAGCGGCCTGTTGCATGCGCTGCTGGACATCGGCCCGGACCGGGAATCGCTGCTGGGCCACCCGCGCGTCGGCGCCTCCTGGGAAGGTTTCGCCCTGCACCAGATCGTGCGCGCGCTGGCCGCCGACTGGCGCGACTGCCACCACTGGCGCCTGCATACCGGCGCCGAACTCGATTTGCTGGTAACGCGCGGCCAACGCCGCATCGGCTTCGAAATCAAGCGCACCGACGCGCCACGCGTCACGCCGTCGATGCGCTCGGCGCTGGATGTGCTGCAGCTGGAGAAGCTGTATGTCGTGCATGCGGGCGCCGAAGCCTGGCCGATGGACGAGCGCATCGCGGCGCTGCCGCTGGCCGGGCTGTTCGAGCACCTGCGCGGCGAGCGGCAGCGCGGCTGAAAGCCGGCGCGGCGCCGTCCCGCCGGCGCTGACTTTCCCTGCTTGACCAGACCGGCCGGCCGGCCAGCGAAATCAACCGCTGGCGCCACTGCGATCTTCCCGTAGCAAACACATCTTCCGGTGACCCATCGGGACCGATAGCTCACGCCTATTAAATCGATTTTAACAATCAATTAGACGGTAGCGATTGTCGTAATTAATATTCACTCCATCGCAGCACATCCCAACCACCCAAGGAGAAACACCATGAACGCCAGCCTGATCAACACCGAAATCCTT
>CAZYTN010000060.1:0-10540 GCA_964650115.1 uncultured Sulfuritalea sp. | reverse complement strand
ATCGCCACCTGGAACATCCACAAGGGTTTCTCGCAGTTCAATCGCCGCATGATGGTGCATGAACTGCGCGATCGCCTGCGCGAGCTGTCGGCCGACATCGTCTTCCTGCAGGAAGTGCAGGGACTGCATCTGGGGCACGCCGACCGGCATCCGGATTGGCCGTCGGCGCCGCAACACGAATTTCTCGCCGAGGACGTCTGGGCCAACCACAGCTACGGCAGCAACGTGGTCTATGACCACGGCCACCACGGCAACGCGATTCTTTCGCGCTTTCCCATCCTGCATGAACACAACCAGGACGTGACGCACCTGCGTTTCGAAAAACGCGGCCTGCTGCATTGCGCGGTCGAACTGCCATCGCTGGCTCGGCCGCTGCATTGCGTTTGCGTGCATCTGTCGCTGTTTGCGCGTTCGCGGCGGCGGCAGATGGATGCGCTGGCGCGGCGCATCGAGGAAGTCGTGCCGGCGGATGCGCCGCTGCTGATCGCGGGCGATTTCAACGATTGGCGCAATCATGCCGCCGACCTGCTGGCGCAGCGCCTGGGTCTGGTCGAAGTGTTCGCCGGCGCGGGCCGCCGGCCCGCGCGCAGCTATCCCGCCGCCCTGCCCCTGTTCCGCCTCGACCGCATCTACCAGCGCGGCCTGCGCGTGCTCACGACGCAGCTTCACGCCGGGCCGCCGTGGTCGTCCGTTTCCGATCACGCCGCGCTTTCCGCCGCGCTGCTGGCCGGAATCGCCGTGCCGTGAGCGCCGACTTTCTCGCGACTGCCGTCCCTGGCCTGGTTGCCGGCAACAAGCTGCAGTTGCTCCGATCGGGCGGCGAGTATTTTCCGGCGCTGATCGCCGCGATTGACGCGGCGGCGCACGAGGTGCATCTGGAAGCCTACATCTTTGCCGACGACTCCACGGGGCGCCGGGTTGCTGCGGCGCTGACTCGTGCCGCGCAACGCGGCGTCGCCGTGCGTGTGCTGGTTGACGGTTTCGGCGCGCGCGAGTTTGCCGCGGGGCTCGGCGCCACGCTGGCGGCCGACCGCGTCGAGGTGCTGACCTATCGGCCGGAGGCCGGGCAGTTCGGCTTCCGCCGCCACCGTCTGCGCCGCCTGCACCGCAAGCTTTCGATCGTCGACGGACGGATCGCTTTCGTCGGCGGCATCAACGTGATCGACGACTTCGACGACGGCGCGTCGGCCTCGGCGCGCTTCGATTACGCGGTGCGTATCGAGGGGCCGCTGGCGGCGCGGGTTCACGCCACCATGCGCCACGTCTGGCGGCTGGTGCGCTGGGCGCATCTCGGCCGTCGTCCGCCGCCGCCGGCGGCGCTGCCGCCGGCGCCGGCCATCGACGGCGCGACGGCAGCGGTGCTGCTGATTCGCGACAACCTGAGCCACCGGCGCGACATCGAGAACGCCTACATGGAAGCCATCCAGGCAGCGGGCAACGAGATTCTGGTGGCCAACGCGTATTTTCTCCCCGGCAGGCGTTTCCGCAAGGCGTTGCTCGAGGCCGCCAGGCGCGGCGTGAAGGTCAGGCTGCTGCTGCAGGGCCGTTCCGACCACCTCCTGCTGCATTACGCGACGCTGGCGCTCTACGATCGCATGTTGTCCGCCGGCGTGCGGATTTTCGAATATGTGCCGGCCGAGCTGCATGCCAAGGTGGCCGTTATCGACGGCGACTGGGCGACCGTCGGTTCTTCCAACATCGATCCCTTCAGCCTGCTGCTGTCGCGCGAGGCCAATGTCGTGGTGCGCGATGCGGCCTTTGCCGGAGATTTGCGGGCCAGCCTGCAGGCAGCCATCGACGGCGCCGCGAAAGAGATCCGGACCGAGGACCAGCGCCATCGTTCCTGGCTGGAACGATTTGCCAGCACCGCGGCGTACGGCGTGGTGCGCTTCCTGCTCGGCGTCACGCGCTACGGGGGAAAGCAGTACACCGGCTGAGGCGGCCCCGCGTTCAGCCGCTGTTGCGCAGGCCGGCGGCGACGCCGTTGATGGTCAGGTGGATGCCGCGCTGGACGCGCTCGTCGGTCTCGCCGGCACGGTGGCGGCGCAGCAGTTCGATCTGGATGTGGTTGACGGGGTCGAGATAGGGGAAGCGGTTGCGGATCGAGCGCTTCAAGAGCGGGTTGAGGTCGAGCAGTTCCTTTTCGCCGGTGACAGCCAGCAGCGCAGCGATCGATGCCTGCCACTCGGCCTTGAGACGAGGGAAGATAGTGTTGCGCAGCGTTTCGTCCTTGACCAGCAGCGAGTAGCGTTCGGCGATCGCGATGTCGCTCTTGCCCAGCACCATGTCCATGTTCGACAGCAGGGTGCGAAAGAAGCCCCATTCGCGATGCATTTCGGCCAGCAGCGCCATGCCGGACTCGCCGTGTTTTTCGCGCCAGGCGGCGACGGCGGCGCCGAAGCCGAACCAGCCCGGCAGCATCAGCCGGCACTGCGCCCAGGAGAACACCCAGGGAATCGCGCGCAGGTCCTCGATGGCGGCGGTCTTCTTGCGCGAGGCCGGGCGGCTGCCGATGTTGAGCGCGGCGATCTCGGCAATGACCGTGGACTCCCAGAAATATTCCTCGAAGCCCGGCGTGTCGTAGACCATCCTGCGATAGGCGGCGAAGGCGCTGGCCGAAAGCTCCTCCATCGCGGCGAGGAACTCGGGGCGCGGCGCATCGTGCTGGTGGCCCAGCAGCGTGGCTTCGAGCGTCGCCGCGGCGAGGATTTCCAGGTTGCGCCGGCCGAGTTCCGGATTGGCGTATTTCGAGGCGATCACCTCGCCCTGTTCGGTGATGCGGATCTGGCCCTGCACGGCACCCTGCGGCTGTGCCAGTATCGCCTGGTAGCTCGGTCCGCCGCCGCGGCCGACCGAGCCGCCGCGGCCGTGGAACAGGCGCAGCGTGATGCCATGGCGGGCGAAGACCCGGGTCAACGCGATCTCGGCGCGATACAGCGCCCAGCCGGAAGTCAGGAAGCCGCCGTCCTTGTTGCTGTCGGAATAGCCGAGCATGCATTCCTGCAGGGCGTTGCGCGAACCGAGCAGGCGGTTGTAGAGCGGGATCGCCAGCAGCCGGTCCATGATGGGACCGGCATTGGCGAGGTCGCCGATGGTCTCGAACAGCGGCACGATGTTCACGTCCAGCGCGTGTTCCAGCGGCCGCAAGAGGCCGACTTCCCTGAGCAGCACCGCTACTTCGAGGATGTCCGAAACGCCGTCGGTCTTGGAGATGATGACGTTCTCGATCGCCGCTTTGCCATAGCGCCGGTGGATGCTGCGCGCGGTGTGGAAGATCGCCAGCTCGCCGCGTGTCTCGTCCGAGTACTCGACGCCGGGTGCCGTCAAGGGCCGCGGCGTGGCGAGTTCTTCCAGCAGCAGCGCGATGCGCCCGGCTTCGTCGAGCGCCAGGTAGTCGCTGCCCGGACGGGCGATGGCCAGCAATTCGGCCACGGTGCGCGCATGCACGTCGGAGTTCTGGCGCAGGTCGAGCGGCGCCAGGTGAAAGCCGAAAATCGCCACGGCATGGCGCAGGCGGCGCAGGCGGCCGCGCCCGAGCAGCCCGCAACGATGGCTGATCAGCGCATGGTGCAGCACGTCGAGATCGGCGCCGAACTCGGCCGCCGTGGCATAGGGCGCGGCCTCTGCCACGGCATGGCGCGGCGCTTCGAGGTTGTCGAGCTGCAGCGCGGTCGCTGCCAGTCGCGCATAGAAGCCGGCGATGGCGCGGCGATAGGGCTCGTCCGCGCGGTGCGGGCTGCGATCGGGCGATTGCTCGGCCAGGCGCGTCAGTTCGACGTCGGGCACCGAGATCAGCGAAGTGGTGGTCGATAGTTCGGCACCGAGCTGATGCAGTTGTTCCAGCAGGTGGGCGATGGCCTTGCGGCTTTGCGCGCGCATCGCGCTGTCGAGCACTTCGGCGGTGACGAAAGGGTTGCCGTCGCGATCGCCGCCGATCCACGAACCGGGGCGCAGGAAGGGCGGCAGTTCGGCCAGGCCCCGCGCATTCCATTCCGGTACCACTTTCGCCAGGTGATCCTCGCAGGCGTTGTAGAGGCGCGGCAGTTCGCGCAGGAAGGTCATGTCGTAGAACGCCAGCGCGTTGCTCACCTCGTCCATCACCGAGAGCTTGGCCCGCCGCAGCATGCGCGTCTGCCACAGGCGCAGCATGGCGCGGCGCAGCGCCTCGTCGTGCCCGGCCTGCTCTTCCGGCGAAAGCTCGGTGCGGTCGCGCTCGTCGAGCAGGCGCGCGATCTTCCACTGGCAATCGAGGATGCTCTTGCGCTGGACTTCGGTCGGATGCGCGGTCAGCACCGGTCGGACCTGGGCGCCGGCGAAAAACTTGGTCAACTGGCCGGCGTCGATACCGGAAGCCAGCGCGCGCTGCAAGGACAGGGCCAGGCTGCCTTCGCGCGGCGGCGCACCGGCACGGGCATGCGCCCGCGCACGGCGGATGTGGTGCTGGTCCTCGGCGATATTGGCGAGGTGGGAGAAATAGCTGAAGGCGCGCACCACCTGGCTGGTGCCGTCGCGCGGCAGATCGCGCAGCACCGCCGCCATCTCCTCGCGCGCGGCGAGATCCTCGTCGCGGTGGAAGCGCAGGGCGAGCCGGCGGATCTGCTCGACGCGCTCGAAGATCGCAACGCCTTCCTGCTCGCGCACGGTGTCGCCAAGCAGGCGGCCGAGCAGGCGGATGTCGTCGCGCAGGGGCTGGTCCTTGTCCGTGGTGGTAGTGGTATTCATCGCGGGGATTTTAGGCGCTCGCGGGCTTCCTCGATCGCGCGTTCGAGGTAGGCGGCGTAAAAATCGGCCAGGCGAAAGCCGACGATGGGTTCGGCCAGGGCTGCGCCATCGGGTCCGTGAAACATCACGGTGGGTGCGAACTGCGCCTGCATCCGTCTGGAAAAGTCGGCGCTGGTGGTACGGCGCCCGGCGAAATCGACCAGCGCCGTGGTGCGATCCATGTGCAGTTCGCGTACCACGGCTGCCGCCGCGGGGTTGCGCGACAGGGGGCCCAGGTGTTCGCCGCGGATTTTCTCGCACCAGCTGCAGTCGTCGCGGCTGTAGAGCACCACCAGCGGCACGCCCCTGGCGGCGGCGAGGCGGGCCTCGGCGGCGAGGTTCGTGGCTTCGATCAGCGTGCTTTGCGCCACGGAGGGGTTAGTGCGACAGGATCTTCGACAGGAAGAGCTGGGCGCGTTCCGAGCGCGGGGTGCCGAAAAAGTCTTCCTTGGATGCGTCTTCGACGATGCGGCCCTGATCCATGAAGATCACCCGGTTCGATACCTTGCGCGCGAAGCCCATCTCGTGCGTCACTACCATCATGGTCATGCCTTCATGCGCCAGTTCCACCATGACGTCGAGCACCTCGTTGACCATTTCCGGATCGAGCGCCGAGGTCGGCTCGTCGAACAGCATGCAGATCGGATCCATGGACAGCGCCCGGGCGATGGCCACACGCTGCTGCTGGCCGCCGGAGAGCTGGCCCGGATGCTTGGCGGCCTGTTCCGTCAGGCCGACGCGGTCGAGCAGTTTCAGGCCTCGTTCGTTGGCCTCGTCCCTGCTTCGTCCGAGCACCTTGATCTGGGCAATCGACAGATTTTCGGTAATGGTCATGTGCGGGAACAGCTCGAAGTGCTGGAACACCATGCCGACATGCGCGCGCAGTTTCGGCAGGTTGGTCTTCGGGTCGCCGACGGAGGTTCCGTTGACGAAAATCTCACCCTGCTGAAAGGGCTCGAGGCCATTGACGCATTTGATCAGGGTCGATTTGCCGGAGCCTGAAGGGCCGCAAACGACGATGACCTCGCCTTTCTCGACCTGCGTCGTGCATTCGGTCAGCACCTGAAAGGCACCGTACCATTTGCTGACGTTCTTGATTTCGATCATGGACACGAGGGACTCCCCTTCAGCGGACGATGGCGATGCGCTGCTGCAGTTTTCTTACCAGCATGGACAAACTGAAGCTGATGACGAAATAAAGCACGGCGGCGACCAGATAGGTCTCGACCGGGCGGTTGAAGTTCTTGCCGGCGATCTCGAAGCCCTTGAGCAGGTCATAGGCGCCGATGGCATACACCAGCGAAGTATCCTGAAACAGGATGATGGTCTGCGTCAGCAGCACCGGCAGCATGTTGCGGAATGCCTGCGGCAGGACAATGAGGCCCATGGTTTGCCTGTAGCTCATGCCCAGGGCGAAGCCCGCGGCGACCTGTCCCCGGGAAATGCTCTGGATGCCCGCGCGCATGATTTCCGAGTAGTACGCCGCTTCGAACAGGGTGAAGGTGATGATGGCCGATGTCTCCGCGCCGAGCGGGCGCCCGATCACCATGGGGATGAGAAGAAAGAACCAGAGAATCACCATCACCAGCGGCACGCTGCGCATGGTGTTGACGTACCCGGCTGCCGGCATGACCAGCCAGGGTTTGCCGGAGAGTCGCATCAGCGCCAGGAGGGTGCCCAGCACGACGCCGCCGATCATGGCGATGAACGTCAGCTGCAGCGAGAAGACGAAGCCCTTGACGATATAGCCGGAGACGACGGCCGGCGTGAAAAAGGCGAAGTCCAGGGCCAGCATCATTGGCCTCCGCCGCCGATCATGCCCGGCACCCGCACGCGGTTCTCGATGAACAGCGCGGCGCGGTTGATGGCGAAGGCGGAGATGAAGTACAGCCCGGTCACCGCCAGGTAGACCTCGACGCCGCGCGAGGTCTCCTCCTGCGCCTGCAGGGCGAAGAGGGTAAGTTCGGAGATGCTCACCGCGAAAGCCACCGACGAATTCTTGATGATGTTCATCGATTCGCTGGTGAGCGGCGGAATGATGATGCGGTAAGCCATCGGCAGCAGCACGTGGCGGTAGGTTTGCGGCAAGGTGAATCCCATCGCCAGCCCGGCCATGCGCTGCCCCCCGGCCAGGGCCTGGATGCCGGCGCGGACCTGCTCGGAAATGCGCGCCGAGGTGAACAGCCCGAGGCCCATCACCACCAGGATGAAGCTCGGCACGTCGCGCAGCGGCGGGATCAGCGCCGGTACGACGTGGTACCAGAGAAAGATCTGCACCAGCAGCGGAATGTTGCGGAACAGCTCGGTCCAGGCATTGCCCAGCAGTACCAGCCCGCGGTGCGGCGTGGTGCGCAGGATGCCCATGAGCGATCCCAGTGTCAGCGCCACCAGCAGCGCCAGCACTGACACCGAGAGCGTCCAGCCCCAGGCCGAAAGCAGCCAGTCGAGGTAGGTGACGTCGCCGGACCCGCCGAAGCAGCCCGGCACGACATTGCCGTCGATGGTGTCCTTGCAGAAGACCTGCCAGTCCCAAGTAGTCAAGTCCGTTCCTCTCGACCCCGTTTCGGCCGGAAAAAGAAGGCGCGGCGTGGTGCCGCCGCGTCTTCAAGCTCCGTGGTTTATGCCACTTTACTTTCTGGCGTAGTCTTCCATCGGCTTGTCGTTGGGGCTGGCCCAGGCCGCCTTCGTGGCCTCGGAAGCCGGCAGGCCGATGCGCGTGTTGGTCGGCGGGATCGGCTGCATGAACCACTTGTCGTAGATCTTGGCCATCTCGCCTGACTTTATCAGCGCCTTGAGACTGTCGTCGACCGCCTTCTTGAAGGCCGGGTCGTCCTTGCGCAGCATGATGGAAATCGGCTCGACCGAAAGCACCTCGCCGACGATCTTGTAGTCCGCCGGATTCTTCGACTTGGCGATACTGCCGGCAAGAATCTGGCCGTCCATGACGAAAGCGTCGGCGCGACCCGATTCGAGCAACAGGAAGCTGTCGGCGTGATCCTTGCCGAAGACCTCCTTGAAATCCACGCCGGCGGCACGCTCGTGCTTGCGAATGTGTTGTACCGAGGTCGTGCCGGTCGTGGTGGCGACGTTCCTGCCGTTCAACTGTCCAATCGAGTTGATGCCGGAACTGGCCTTGACTGCAATGCGCACCTCCTCGACGAAGGTGGTAACCGCGAACGCCACGTCTTTCTGGCGGGCGGCGTTATTGGTGGTCGACCCGCATTCGATGTCGGTGGTACCGTTCTGCATGAGCGGAATGCGGTTTTGCGAAGTCACCGGCTGGTATTTGATGTCCACCTTGGCCAGGCCGAGTTGTTTCTGGATGTCGGCCAGTGCGCGCTGGCACAGTTCGACATGGAAACCGGCGAATTTGCCGTCGCCGATGGTAAACGAGAGGCCGCCGGAGGACTCGCGCACGCCCATGGTGGCAATGCCGCTGTCCTTGATCTTCTTCAGCGTGCCGGTGAGTTCCTGGGCCAGGACGGGCAAGGCGAGGGTTGTGAGGGTGATGGAAACAACAACGGCGGCGCGACGAATCATGGCGGTCTCCTGAAATTATCGATCAAGCATTTATCGAGTGCTCCTGCTGCTGCAAAGCCCACATTTGCGAGTATAGGCCACCGCGCTCCAGTAATGTGCGGTGGGCGCCGCGCTCGACGATGCGCCCGGCGTCGAGCACCAGGATTTCATCGGCGTTCATCACCGTGGACAGCCGGTGGGCGATGATCAGCGTGGTGTGGCCAACGGCGACCTGCTCCAGTTCGGCCTGGATGGCCTTTTCGGTCTTGGAATCCAGTGCCGAGGTGGCTTCGTCGAAGATCAGGATGGGCGGGTTTTTCAGCAGCGCGCGGGCGATGGCGACGCGCTGCTTCTCGCCGCCGGAAAGCTTGAGACCGCGCTCGCCGACGCGCGTGTCGTAACCCTCGGGCAGGCGCTCGATGAAGTCGTGGATGTGCGCGGCCTGGGCCGCACTGATGACTTCCTCGCGCGGCGCCGTCGGCCGGCCGTACTGGATGTTGTAGAAAATCGTGTCGTTGAACAGTACCGTGTCCTGCGGCACGATGCCGATCGCGGCGCGCACCGAGGTCTGCTGCAGGGCGCGCAGGTCGGAACCGTTGATCTTCACCGAGCCCGAGGTGGAGTCGTAGAAGCGGAACAGGAGCCGAGCCAGGGTGGACTTGCCCGAGCCGCTGTGGCCGACCACGGCCACCGTCCTGCCGGCGCCGACTTTGAAATTCACGTCGAACAGGATCTTGCGGTTCGCCTCGTAGGCGAAATCGACATTGTCGAATTCGATCTCGCAGGGGCCGCGGCCATCCGGGCCGGCGGGGAACAAGGGTCGTGCATCGGGCGCATCCTGGATTTCGCGGTTCTTGCCGAGCAGGCCGAACATGCGTTCGATGTCGGTCAGCGACTGACGGATCTCGCGGTAGAGCACGCCGAGGTGGTTGAGCGGCATGTAGAGCTGGATCAGGAAGGCATTCACCAGCACGATGTCGCCCACCGTCATGTTGCCGGCGGCGACGCCGACCGCGGCGCGCCACATCATCAGCGTCACGCCGGCAGCGATGATCAGCGACTGGCCCAGGTTAAGCCAGGACAGCGAAATCTGGCTGCGGATCTGCGCGGTTTCCCACTTCTGCATCTGCTCGTCGTAGCGGTCATGCTCCCAGCGCTCGTTGTTGAAATACTTGACCGTCTCGAAGTTAATCAGGCTGTCCACGGCGCGCACATTGGCCGCCGAATCGAGTTCGTTGACCTCGCGCCGCAGGACGGTGCGCCAGTTGGTGACGACGATGGTGAACACCACGTAGATGGTCAGCGTGGTCAGCGTGATCAGCGTGAAATCCCTGTCATAGCGGAAGGCCAGGATGCCCAGCACCAGCGCGATCTCGACCAGCGTCGGCAGGATCGAATACAGCGTGTAGCTGATCAGGGAGCCGATCGAGCGCGTGCCGCGCTCGATGTCGCGCGTCAGGCCCCCGGTCTGGCGGTCGAGGTGGAAGCGCAGGGACAGCGAATGCAGGTGTTCGAACACCTGCAGCGTGATGGTGCGCACCGCGCGCTGGGTGACGCGGGCGAAGAAGATTTCGCGCAGCTCGGTGAACAGCACCGTCGAAAAGCGCAGCGCGCCGTAGGCCGCCAGCAGGCCCAGCGGCACCAGCAGCACGGCCTGCTGCAGCTTGTTCACGCCGGGCAGGGTGAAGGTGTCGATGATGTCCTTGAATACCAGCGGCACCGCGACATTGGTCAGCTTGGCCAGCAGCAGGCAGCACAAGGCGAAGACCACGCGGCCCTTCCATGCCCACAGGTAGGGCAGCAGGGTCTTGACGGTCTGCCAGTCGTGGCGGGTTTCCGGGATCGGGCCCGGCAGGGCCATGGTGGGGGGGGTGCGGCGCATCATGGGGTGATTCTATCGTTTGCCGGTCGGGCTTAGCGCCGTGTTGCCAGCGCCGACTTTGGGGTTATTGCTGGCAACCGGCTTGCCGGGCTCGCTTTGGCGGGCCGGTACCCAAACCAGCCCGCCGTCGCCAAAATTGCGACGCAAACAATTCGGCTATATTGTTAATGTGGCAATTGTCACGAGACTCTGATGAAGACCATTCTTTCCCTGCTGCTTTTCTGCGCGCTGTTGCCGGTTGCCTTGGCTCAGGGCGGGGGATTTACCGACCTGCTGCGTTCGGTGACCGGCGCGGTTGGCGGCAAGGAGGCGCCGCCTCCGGCAGGCCAGACCGCGGTGCTCGGTGTGCGGGGAATGGACGAGGGGGATGCCAAAACG
>CAZYTN010000059.1:0-10545 GCA_964650115.1 uncultured Sulfuritalea sp. | reverse complement strand
CCAGGCAACCGCTGATCACGCAAGTGGTTGGAGGAAAGTCCGGGCCCCACAGGGCAAGATGCCGGCTAACGGCCGGGCGCTATAAGTCGAAAGACGCAAGTCGGACGATGAAGGCGACGGAAAGTGCAACAGAAAGATACCGCCCAAGTTCGACTTTGACGCCCGCAAGGGCGGCAAAGTCTTTTTCTGAAGAGCAGCTTGCTGCGATGAGGGAAAAGATGGACCGGTAAGGGTGAAATGGTGGGGTAAGAGCCCACCGCGTTTTCAGCAATGAAAACGGCATGGCAAACCCCATCTGGGGCAAGGCCAAATAGGGGAGCATTGGCGTGGCCCGCGTCGCTCCCGGGTAGGCTGCTAGAGGCCGTCGGTAACGGCGGTCCCAGAGGAATGGTTGCCCACGACAGAACCCGGCTTATCGGCGGACTTCCCACCAATCGCTCGGCGATTGGTGGGGTGTTTTATGAGCTATCCCCCCATCCCCCTGTCCCACGGCCGGCTTTGCACAGCCGGCCGGCTGCGGCGGCGTGGAGCAGTGCTCCACGAAACCCCGCCTGCGCCCAAGAAAGGGGGCGACAAAGTTAGGCCGCCTGCGGCGGCTTAGCCTGGATCAGGCGCCCTTCGATCTGTCGCCCGGGCTCTTAGCGATAGTCGGCGCCGACGATACGGCGCCTCAGCGAACCAGCAGCACCGGCACCTTGGACAGATGAACGACCTTCATCGCCACTGAACCCAGCAGCGCACCGGTCAGCCCGCTGTGGCCGTGCGTCCCGATCAGGATCTGGCTGCAGGCATGGCTGTCGGCAAAGTTCGTGATGGTCGATGCCGCTTCCCCGACCAGCACATGCAGTTCCGGGGTCAGGCCGGCGGCGGTTAGCTGGTCACGCGCGGCGGCAAGCGCCCTCATGCCGGCTTCGAGATGAAATTCACGCAGTGTTTCGGCATCGATGAAGCGCCCGATGTCATTGGGCAGCGCCGCCTGCACGTTGATCAGGCGGATTTGCGGCGGCTCGCGCCATTCCCCGGCGTGCTTGACGATCCAGCCTATGGAGTGCAGCGCGATGTCGGAGCCGTCGATCGGCACCAGCCAGGTTTGCGTCATGATGGACCTTTCGTGGAATCGTTGGCGGTGAGTTCGATGGCGGCGCGGGGTGTGACACGCCCTTCCAGCCATTTGCCGATGAGGATGACCACCGCGGCACCGGCCAGCGACGCCAGTTGCTTGGCATAGGGGATGCCATCCAGCAGTCCGGCGGGCAGTGCCGGGTCGCTGACCATCATGCCGCCGCCGATCCAGCCGAGCAGCGCGCCGCCGGCGGTAATCACGATGGGATAGCGATCCATCAGCTTCAGCACCAGCTGGCTGCCCCAGACCACGATCGGGATCGAGACCAGGATGCCGAAGGTCACCAGCAGCATGCTGCCGTTGGCGGCGCCGGCCACGGCGATGACATTGTCCAGGCTCATTACGGCATCGGCGACGATGATGGTCTTGATCGCGCCGGCCAGCGTGGTCGATGCCGCCACGTCGCCGTGCCCTTCGTCTTCAGGCAGCAGCAGCTTGACCCCGATCCAGAACAGGAGAAGGGCGCCGACGATCTTGAGCCAGGGAATCGACAGCAACTGCAGGGCGAAGAAGATGAGCACGATGCGCAGGCCGATGGCGCCCATCACGCCCCAGAAAATGCCCTTCTTGCGTTGCTCTGGCGGCAGCTTGCGGCAGGCCAGTGCAATGACCACGGCGTTGTCGCCGCCGAGCAGGATGTCGATCAGGATGATTTGCAGCACCGCAATCCAGAATGCGGCGGTCGAAATGTCGAGCATGGAGGTGGATGTAGTGGCCGGTGGCAGGTGCGGCGCGTAGTTTAGCGTCTGCCGCGGGCTTTGGGTTTTGCGGGTGTCTTTCGCTCCAGGTCAAGTGCCAGCTCGATGCCGAAGCGTCCGGCGGTGCCGCGCAGATGATCCAGGGCGCAGCGCCGCGCGGCTTCGGCGTCGGCGCCGGAGATCGCCGCGAACAGTGCGTGGTGTTCGCGCTGGGCCTCCTGCGGATGTGCCAGCTCCCTGCGGGTGCCATGCCATGACAGCTTGCGCGAATCGGAAAAATGACGACCGAGAAATTCCACCAGGCGGCTGACGTAGGCATTGTGGGTGGCCCTGGCCATGGCAATGTGGAAATTGTCGTCCGCCTCGGTGCCGTCGCGGCCGCCGGTCAGCGCATCTTCCATGGCCTGCAACTGTTCGGCCATGGCCTTGAGATCTTTCTTGTCGCGGCGCTGGGCCGCGAGTTCGGCCACGGCACCCTCGACCATGGCACGCAGTTCGAAAATGTCGCGCAACTCTTCGAGATCCGGGCCGGCGCCTTGCCAGAAGCGCAGGTTGATGGTTTTTGGCGCCTCGACGATGAAGGCACCGGAGCCCTGCCGGGTCTCGATCAGTCCATCGGCCTTGAGGCGGGCGACGGCTTCGCGCACCACGGCGCGGCTGACGCCGAAGGCATCTCCGAGCGCCTTTTCGGTCGGCAGGCGATCACCCGGCTTGAGTTCGCCGCGCGCGATGCGGCGCTGCAATTCTCCCGAAACCTCTTCGGACAGGCGCAAGGGCCGTGCGATGCGGCTCAGTTCGCTGGGTTCGGCAGCTGGGGGCGGGGTAACTGGCATGGACATTTTTTAATAGTTGTCCTATTGTCAGACAAATTCTCTTTCTGGTAAAGTAGGTCCGTCAGTCGCAGTTCGAAAAATAACAAGTACGCAAATCCGCCGGCCATCGTGGCATCTGCCCAAACGGCGGCAAACTCATCATTGTTCTCAGGAGGAGACTATGTCCGACACCAAGCAAGCCAATCAGAAACCGTCCCGCCGCAAGTTCCTCGCTGCTGCCGCCACCGGCACGGTGGGCGCTGTCGCCGCGGGTTTCCCGATGATTTCGGTGGCGCAGTCGCCGATCTCCATGCGCTGGCAATCGACCTGGCCGGCGAAAGACATCTTTCACGAATACGCCCTGGATTTCGCCGGCAAGGTGAACTCCATGTCAGGTGGCCGGCTCAAAATCGAAGTGCTGCCCGCCGGCGCCGTGGTCAAGGCTTTCGAATTGCTCGACGCGGTGTCCAAGGGCACACTGGACGGCGGCCATGGCGTGGTCGCCTACTGGTACGGCAAGAACTCCGCCGTGGCGTTGTGGGGTTCCGGCCCGGCCTTCGGCATGGATCCGAACATGCTGCTGGCCTGGCACAACTATGGTGGCGGCAAGCAGATGCT
The DNA here is from genome assembly GCA_964650115.1 of uncultured Sulfuritalea sp. Taxonomy (GTDB): domain Bacteria; phylum Pseudomonadota; class Gammaproteobacteria; order Burkholderiales; family Rhodocyclaceae; genus Sulfuritalea. The sequence continues at coordinate 7,294 of CAZYTN010000059.1, read as the reverse complement.
CGACGACATCTACAAGAGCCTCAACCTCGACGTGCAGTCCTTCCTCTATGGCCCGATGCCGACCCAACCCTTCGGCTGGTTCAAGAAGCCGATCACCAAGGTGGCCGACGTCAAGGGCATGAAGTTCCGTACCGTCGGCCTCGCCGTCGACATGTACAAGGACATGGGCCTCGCCGTGAATCCGCTGCCCGGTGGTGAAATCGTGCCCGCGCTGGACCGCGGCCTGATCGACGCCGCCGAGTTCAACAACGCATCGAGCGACCGCCTGCTCGGCTTCCCCGACGTCACCAAGCACTGCATGCTGCAAAGCTTCCACCAGTGCTCGGAACAGTTCGAGATCCTTTTCAACAAGAAGCGCTACGATGCGCTGCCCGCCGACATGAAGTCGATCATCGACTATGCGGTGCAGGCGGCCTCGGCCGACATGAGCTGGAAGGCGATCGACCGCTACTCGAAGGACTACATCGAGATGCAGGAGAAGCAGGGCGTCAAGTTCTGGAAAACGCCGGATCCGATCCTGCGCGCGCAACTCGCTTCCTGGGACAAGATCATCGCCGCCAAGAGTGCCGAGAATCCTTCGTTCAAGAAGGTGCTCGACTCGATGCGCGACTTTGCCCAGCGTGCCTGCCGCTGGCAGAACGACACCAACGTCGATTACAAGATGGCCTACAACCACTTCTTTGCCAAGAAGGCAGCGGCCAAGAAGGGTTGATGGTGACGCAAGCGGCCGGCCGGTAATACTGCCGGCCGGCCGCTTTTTCATTTTTTCGAGGGAGCGCGCATGCAGAAGGCGTTGCTGTGGGTGGACAGGGCATCCACGCTGGCCGGCCAGGTCTGTGCCTGGGCGATCGTGGCGCTGACGGCGCTGATCACCTGGGAGGTGTTCTCCCGCTACGTGCTCAATGTGCCGCATGCCTGGGTGCAGGACGCCCAGATCATGCTCTACGGCCTGCTGTTCATGATGGCCGGCGCCTACACCCTGTCCAAGGAAGGCCACGTCCGCGGCGACGTGCTGTATGGCTTCTTCAGGCCGCGCACCCAGGCGATCTGGGACCTGATGCTCTACCTGGTGTTCTTCCTGCCTGGCATTTTCGCGCTGTCCTATGCGGGCTGGATCTATGCCAACGAGTCGATGGCGATCAACGAAAAGACCTTCTCCCCAGATCCGCTGTTGCTGTGGCCGTTCAAGTTCGTGATTCCCGCCGCCGGCTTCGGGCTGCTGCTGCAGGGCATCGTCGAAATCATCCGCTGCGTGATCTGCATTCGCGAAGGCGAATGGCCGTCGCGCGAGCAGGATGTCGAGGAAGTCGACGTCGAGAAACTCAAGGAAATGGTCCACGTCCGGGACGAGGACATCGCCGCGCTGGACAAGTACGTGGTCGGCCGGGAGGGCGCCCACAAGCCGCCCGGAGCGGGGGCCGCTCCATGAAAATCCGCAAGGAACTCCATTTCGGCTTTGCGCTGATGGCGGCGATCCTGCTGGTCACGGTGATCTTCATGCCCTGGGGCAACCTGCAGAACGGCCATCTCGGCTTGCTGATGCTGTCGCTGGTGGTGGTGGCGATCATGCTCGGCTTCCCCACCGCCTTCACCCTGATGGGCATGGGCGTGTTCTTCGCCTGGCTGGCCTATCGCAGCGGCAACCCGGAAATCGCCGTGCGCCAGACCCTGGACCTGATGGTGCAGCGGACCTACGCGGTGATGAGCAACGACGTGCTGATCTCGATCCCGCTGTTCGTCTTCATGGGCTACCTGGTGGAGCGCGCCAACCTGATCGCCAAGCTGTTCCGCGCCCTCGAGCTGGCGCTGGCGCGCCTGCCCGGTGCGCTCGCCGTGGCGACGCTGGTCACCTGCGCGATCTTCGCCACGGCCACCGGCATCGTCGGCGCGGTGGTGACGCTGATGGGGCTGCTGGCCCTGCCGGCGATGCTCAAGTCGGGCTATGACGTTCGCCTTTCGGCCGGCGTCATCACCGCCGGCGGCTGTCTCGGCATCCTGATCCCGCCCTCGGTAATGTTGATCGTCTATGGCGCCACGGCCGGCGTCTCGGTGGTGCAGCTCTACGCCGGCGCCTTCTTCCCCGGCATCATGCTGGCGGGGCTTTACATCATCTACGTGATTGTCGTTGCCAAGTGGAAGCCGCATCTGGCGCCCCCGCTACCGATGGAAGAACGCCACATCGACCTGCCGCCGGCCAACGAGAAGATCCGTGAAGCCATCAGCCATCGGGTGCTGCCCGGCCTGGTCGGCGCCTTGAAGGGTTCGCGCAATCTGGGCATCGGCAGCGGCGAAATCGCGCGACAGGGATTCATCGCGCTGCTGCCGGCGCTGGCCCTGGTGCTGTTCCTCGGCCTGGCCTGGCACGTCGCCACCAAGCCGGAGGCCAGGGTCGAAACCACCGGCCTGGTCGAAATGGGCGGCGGCGATGCTGTGGCGGCGGATGAGGAAAGCCAGCGGGAGCCCAAGGCCGCAGGCGTCGCCGAGCCCGAGGAAGAGGCGGAAGGCATCAAGGAACCCCCGGCCGAGGACGAGGAAGGCGTCAAGGAGCCGCCGGCCGACGGATTGAAGGAGCCGCCGGCGGAAGACGCCAAGGCGCCTGCTGCGGCCAAGGAAGTGCAGGCCAGGGCGGAGCCGGCTTCCCCGCCGGCTGCCGTCGGTGCGCCGCCGGCGCCAACTGCAACGGATGCCGCCGTCGGCGGTGCCGGAGCTACGGCTCCCGAAGATCAGGATCGGCTGCCGGTTCCCGTCTGGTACTGGGTGGTATTCGGCGTCAGCATTGCCAGTGCGATCGGCTTCTACAGCATTTTCACCTTCGTTCGCCTCGAAGTCTTCAAGATGCTGCTGGGATCCTTCTTTCCCCTGGCGCTTATGATCCTCGCCGTGCTCGGCAGCATCGTCTTCGGCCTGGCGACGCCGACCGAGGCGGCGGCGATCGGTTCGGCCGGCGGCCTCGTGCTGGCTGCCGCCTACAAGCAGCTCAACTTCACCGTGGTCAAGGAGTCGGTGTTCCTCACGGCCAAGACCTCGGCCATGGTCTGCTGGCTGTTCGTCGGCTCCTCGATTTTTTCAGCCGCCTTTGCCTTGCTGGGCGGCCAGGAACTGGTCGAGAAATGGGTGCTTTCGCTGAATATGAGTACCTTGCAGTTCCTGCTGCTGTCGCAGTTCATCATTTTCATCCTCGGCTGGCCGCTGGAATGGACCGAGATCATCGTCATCTTCATGCCGATCTTCATTCCGCTGCTGACCCACTTCAATGTCGACCCGCTGTTCTTCGGCCTGCTGGTGGCGCTCAACCTGCAGACCGCCTTCCTCTCGCCGCCGGTGGCGATGGCGGCCTTCTACCTCAAGGGCGTCTCGCCGCCGCATGTGACACTGAACCAGATCTTCGCCGGCATGATGCCCTTCATGGGCATCCAGGTGGTTGCCCTGGCGTTGCTCTACATCTTCCCCGACATCGGCCTGTGGTTGCCGCGCCTGCTCTACAGCAACTGATGAAACGGAAAATTTTGGTCGCCCGTGAAGTCTTTCCCGAGGTGCTGGATCGCCTGTGCCAGCATTTCGAGGTCGATGACAACCAGGCCGACACAGTGCTCGGCGTCGAGGGCCTCAAGGCGCGCCTGGCGGACAAGGCGGGTGCGCTGACGGCGGCGACCGATCCGGTGACGGCGGAGGTGATTGCCGCCGCGCCAGGACTCAAGGCGATCTGCAATTTCGCGGTCGGCTACAACAACATCGATCTGGCCGCTTGCACCCGCGCCGGCGTCATGGCGACCAACACACCCGGTGTGCTCGACGACACCACGGCGGATCTCGCCTGGGCGCTGCTGATGGCGACGGCACGACGCTTGCCGGCGGCGGAACGCTGGCTGCGCAACGGTGAGTGGAAAGGCTGGCAGTTCATCCAGTGGCTGGGCAGCGACATCCATCACGCCACGCTCGGCATCCTCGGCATGGGGCGCATCGGCCAGGCCGTGGCGCGGCGCGCACTCGGCTTCGACATGAAGGTGATCTACCATAAGCGCACGCCGCTGGCCGCCGAGCAGGAGGCCACCATTCGCGCGACCTGGGTGGACAAGGAAACGCTGCTGCGCGAAGCCGATTTTCTGGTACTGCTGCTGCCCTATTCGCCGGCAACGCATCACATCATCGGCGCCGCCGAACTGGCGCTGATGAAACCCACGGCGCACCTGATCAACGTCGCCCGCGGCGGCATTGTCGACGATGAAGCGCTGATAGCGGCGTTGCGCCAGCGCCGACTTTCAGGTGCCGGGCTCGACGTGTTCGAGGGCGAGCCGAAGTTCAATCCGGGTTTCCTCGAACTCGACAACGTCGCCTTGTCCCCGCACATCGGTTCCAGTTCGCGGGCGACGCGCATGGCCATGGCGATGACGGCCGCAGACAACCTGATTGCGGCACTCTCCGGAGCGCGGCCACCCAACCTGCTCAATCCCGAAGTGTTGCAATGAACGTCGCGGCGACCCGCCCGGCCGTGCTGCTCGGTCTCGGCGTGGCGATTGCGGCATACCTGCTGTCCTTCTTCCATCGCGTCGCGCCGGCGGCGATCTCGGGCGACCTGCAGGTCAGCTTTGCCATCGGCGGCGCACAACTCGGCACGCTGGCGGCGACCTATTTCTACGTCTACACGCTGATGCAGATTCCCACCGGAGTGCTGGCCGACACCCTCGGGCCGCGCCGCATCTTGTTCTGGGGCGGTTTGATCGCGGGGGCCGGCGCGATCCTGTTCGGTCTCGCGCCGAGTTTCGAACTGGCCTTTGCCGGTCGCACCCTGGTCGGTCTTGGCGTCTCGGTGACATTTATCGCCATGCTCAAGTTGTTGGCAATCGGTTTCGACGAGCGCCGCTTCGCCACGCTGACCGGCTTGTGCATGCTGATCGGCAATCTCGGCTCCATCCTGGCCGGCGCCCCGCTGGCCTGGGCGACCCAGGCCGCCGGTTGGCGCCAGGTATTCGTCGTCGTCGGCCTCCTGTCCTTCGCGCTGGCCTTCGCCAGCCGCGTCTGGGTGATCGAAACCCCTGCGGGCAAGGTCGATCGCACGGCCTGGCTCGCCGGCCTGGTCTCGGTGTTGAAGAATCGCGCCACCTGGCCCGGCTTTTTCGCCAATGCCGGGCTTTCCGGCGCCTTCTTCACCTTTGCCGGATTGTGGGCGGTGCCCTACCTGACCCAGATGCACGCCATGTCGCGCGCCGTCGCCTCCAACCACGTGAGCATTTATTTTCTCGGTTTTGCCGTCGGTTCAGCGCTTTGGGGCCGCGTCTCCGACGCGGTGGGGCGGCGCAAGTCGGTGGCGCTTGCGGTTTCCGGTGTGCACGTAATCGGCTGGGGCGTCTGGCTCTGGGTCACGTGGCGGGCCGAGGGCGCATTGCCGCTGGCGGCGACCTATGTCTTATGTATCCTGATGGGTCTGGCCACGGCAGGCTTCACGCTGTCCTGGGCCAGTGCCAAGGAAGTCAATCCGCCGCAACTCTCGGGCATGGCCACCAGCGTGGTGAATGTCGGCATCTTTCTCGGCCCGGCCATCTTGCAGCCAACCGTTGGCTGGCTCATGGAACGCACCTGGGATGGCAGAATGGATGCCGGCGTGCGCATCTACTCCGCCGGCGACTGGCGCAATGGAATGCTGCTATTGACGGCGGCGGCGGTCGCCGGCTGGATCGCGACCCTGTTCGTCCGTGAAACCGGTTGCCGCAACATCTGGACTGCAAAGGAAACGAAGTGAAGGGAATCCTGCTCTATGGCCATGGCGCGCGCAACCCGGAATGGGCGCAGCCCTTCGACCGCATCCGCGATGCGATCAAGGCGCGTGATCCGCATGCGCTGGTGGAACCGGGCTTCCTCGAACTCATGCGTCCGACCTTCGACGAAGGCGTTGCGAGCCTGGTGGAGCAGGGCGCCACCGAAATCATCGTGGTCCCCATCTTCATGGCGGCGGGCAGCCACGTCAAGAAGGACCTGCCGCAACTGGCGGCGAATGCCATGGACCGTCACGCGGGACTGGTCATCGAACTCGTGGCGCCGGTGGGCGAAGCCGAGTCCGTACTGGCGGCAATGGCCGCCTATGCGCTCAAGGCCGAGCCTGATGAGTGACGCCGACGCGGGCGCTGTCCCGGGATAGCGCTTCGCCCGAAGTTCGACCAAACCACTTCTACCTGTCGCGCCGACTCAGCCCGCGCAGCAAGGTCGCGAACAGTGTGTCGGGATCGAACGGTTTGATCAGGAAGTCGCTCATCCCTGCCTCGAAGCAGCGTGCCTTGTCCTCGGCAAAGACATTGGCGGTCATGGCAATGATCGGGGTTTCCAGATATCCGGGCATCTCGCGAATCTGTTGCGTCGCCTCCAGTCCGTTCACCTTCGGCATTTGCATGTCCATGAGAATCGCCGCATAGACGGTCTTGCGCGCCATTGCTATGGCTTCGGCGCCATCCGTCGCCATATCCACGGCAAGCCCTGCAGCCTCCAGTTGAATCTTGGCAATTTCCCGGTTGATCGGCTCGTCGTCGACGACCAGGATGCGGTGGCAGGAATAGTGTTGCCGGATACGCGTCTCGGCATCGCCCTGCATGATGGTCTCCGCTGGCGCCGCTGCGTCACCCTTCTTCAGCCTCGCGGTGAACCAGAAAGTGCTGCCGACTCCGGGCGTGCTCTCGACGCCGACTTCGCCGCCCATCAGTTCGGCCAGACGTCGGGTAATCGCCAGTCCGAGGCCGGTGCCGCCATATTTGCGCGTGGTGGAATTGTCGGCCTGCTCGAATGCACTGAAGAGTCGGGGCAGGGCCTCGGAGGCGATGCCGACGCCGGTATCGGCCACCTCGAAGCGCATCAGGACCGAATCGGAAGTTTCTTCCAGTCCGAGTGTGCGCAGGGTGACCGAGCCTGTTTCGGTGAACTTGACGGCATTGGTGGCGTAGTTGAGCAAGGCCTGCTGCAGTCGCGTCGGGTCGCCCACCAGGTTGTGCGGCAGGGCCTCGATTACGGTCAGCAGGCGAATGCGCTTGACTTCGGCGCGCTCCGCCAGGATCGAGATGACGTTGCTCAGCAGGCTGTCGATGGCAACCGATGTCTCCTCCAGGCTGAACTTTCCGGCCTCGATCTTCGACAGGTCGAGGATGTCGTTGATGATCGACAGCAGGTGCCGGCTGGCACTTTCGATCCTGTCCAGGCGCTCGAGCTGCTCGGGCGTCGCCCCGGCCCTGCGCAGCAGATGGTTGAGGCCGATGATGGCGTTCATCGGGGTGCGGATCTCGTGGCTCATGTTGGCGAGGAAGGCGCTCTTGGC
>CAZYTN010000058.1:0-10586 GCA_964650115.1 uncultured Sulfuritalea sp. | reverse complement strand
GCGCCGCTTTGCCGAACAGTCGCGCACCACGGACCAGATGCTGATGCATTCGGTGGCCTCGAAAATGACCGAGGACGAGATCTGGGCTGTAAGCTATTTCCTGTCCGGCTACGACTGAACAGGACACACCGGCCTGCTGTTGATTCCCTAACTCGACATGAAAACCCTGCTCGTCGTGTACCACTCGATGACCGGCGGCAGCGAACAGATGGCACGCACGCTGATCGAAGGCGCCGCGACCGAGACCGGCACGAAGACACGTCTGCTGCACGCCTCCGCGGCTCATGCGCATGACGTGATCGACGCCGACGCCTATGTCTTTGTGACGCCGGAAAATCTTGCGGCGATCTCTGGGCTGATGAAGGATTTCTTCGACCGTTGCTATTACCCGGCGCTCGACCGGATCAACGGCAGGCCTTACGCAACGCTGATCTGTGCCGGCAGCGACGGCCAGAACGCCGCGCGGCAGATCGAACGCATCGCCACCGGATGGCGCCTGCGACCGGTCGCCGTACCGCTGATCGTGTGCACCAATGCGCAGACAGCGAAGGAAATTCTTTCTCCGAAGACGATCGGCGCCGCGGATCTGGAGCGCTGCAGGGAACTCGGAGCCGCAATGGCGAGCGGCCTCGCCCTGGGTATTTTCTGAGGCTGATCCCGCCGCAAGATACCGTCCGCGCCTCTGCTTGGACAAATCCCACCAGGGGATACCTTCCGCGCCTCCGCTTGGACAAATCCCACCAGGGGATACCGTCCGCGCCTCCGGCGCGGACATAAAAACAAACCCCCGCACTCGGCCGGGGTTGGGAAGAAGAATCAGCAAAACCTCAGGTCGGCTGGTCCAGTTCGAAGGCCCGGTGCAGCACCCGCACGGCCAGTTCGAGGTACTTCTCGTCGACCACCACCGAAATCTTGATCTCGGAGGTGGAGATCATCTGGATGTTGATGCCCTCTTCGGCAAGGGTGCGGAACATCTTGCTGGCGACACCGGGGTGGGAACGCATGCCGACGCCCACGGCGGATACCTTGCAGATCTTGTTGTCGCCGTCGATGGCGCGGGCGCCGACATGAGGCTTGATCTGGTCTTCCAGCATCTTCCTGGCACGGGCGAACTCGCCGCGATTGACGGTAAAGGAAAAGTCGGTAGTGCCGTCGTGACCGACGTTCTGGATGATCATGTCGACATCGATGTTGGCATCGGCGATCGGACCGAGGATCTGGTAGGCAATGCCGGGACGGTCAGGCACGCCGAGCACGGTCAGCTTCGCCTCGTCGCGATTGAAGGCAATGCCTGAAATGATCGGTTGTTCCATGGTGGTGTCTTCCTCGAGAGTAATTAGCGTGCCGTTGGTCTCCTGTCCCTCTTCCTCGAAGCTGGAGAGCACACGCAACTTGACCTTGTACTTGCCGGCGAATTCCACCGAGCGGATCTGCAGCACCTTGGAGCCGAGGCTGGCCATTTCCAGCATTTCCTCGAAGGTGATGCGCTCCAGCTTGCGCGCCTCGGGGACGATGCGCGGATCGGTGGTGTAGACGCCATCGACGTCGGTGTAGATCTGGCATTCGTCCGCCGTCAGCGCGGCCGCCAGCGCTACGGCCGAAGTATCCGAGCCGCCACGCCCCAGGGTGGTGATGTTGCCATTGGCATCAATGCCCTGGAATCCGGCGACGACAACCACCGCATCATCGTCGAGATCGCGGCGAATATTCGCGTCGTCGATCTCCAGGATGCGCGCCTTGGTGAAGGTGCTGTCCGTCAGCACTCTGACCTGGCCGCCCGTGTAGCTCCTGGCCTTTAGACCGAGATCGCGGATCGCCATGGCCAGCAGCGCAATGGTGACCTGCTCGCCGGTGGAAATCATTACATCGAGCTCGCGCGCGTCGGGCTGCGGCGAAACGTCGTTGGCCAATGCGATCAGGCGGTTGGTCTCGCCGCTCATGGCGGAAACCACCACCACCAGTTGGTGTCCCAGCGCTTTCCAGCGCGCGACACGCCGGGCGACATTGCGAATGCGGTCGGGCGACCCCATCGATGTGCCGCCGTATTTCTGAACTATCAAAGCCATTGCCGTGGTTCGTCAGTTTAGGGAGGCCGGATTTTACCTGATAGTCCGCGACGTCAGTCAGCCCCGGACGGGCGCCGGCATCAGGGACTGACGCGCACCGTCAGCCCAAGCCGGCGGATTCGATTTGCGATCGTCTCCAGCACTCCCGCTTCCATGCGCCCCAATCGTGGCGCTTCTTTTTGCTGTGACGGTCGGGCCAGGCTGTAGAGATGCACGCCGGCCAGCGCCGGGGCGAGAGGGGCGAGAAGCGCCAGGTAGGCACGGAGTTCCTGCTCGGCAGGCGCTTCACCGTCGATCCTGAGCAGGCAGGTCTGCACCCAGGTCGGCGCCAGTTCCGCGCAGCGCGCCAGGCGTCGCGCCACGAGTTCAGGCCTGGCGCGGGTACCGTTGATGCGGGAAAGCCCGGCAGCCGTGCCGGCATCCAGCTTGAACCAGACCTCCCCCCCGGCCCGGCCCAGATGCGCGATACCGGATTGCACGGCTTTGCGGTCGAGCAGGCTTCCATTCGTAATCAGGCGCAGAGGTACTTCGGCGCCAAGGCCGTGCGCGGCTTTCACACTTTCGGCGACTCTCACCGCAGCGGCGAACTCGCGAGCGCTGGTGGGTTCGCCATTCCCCGAAAACGCCACATCGACCAGGCGGCGCGATCCGGCGGGGACTCGTGTGGCCATGAAGTCGCCGGCGATGGCCCCGTGCAGGAACTCGTTCAATTCCCGTTCCAGCAGCGCCAGATCAATCGGCGGCGGCCCGCCGCGCTTGAGATCGGGCACCTGGCAATAGATGCAGCGCCAGTTGCAGGCATTGTTGGGATTCAGGTTGATGCCGACCGAAACGCCGCCGGCCCGGCGCGAAATCACCGGATAGACATAGCGCATGCCGGCACTGTCACGGGAGTGGTCTTCAATCTTGAGCAGGATGCGGGCCATAAGAAGAATTCAAAAAGTCGGCGCTGGCGGGACGGCGCTGCAGCGCTTTATAATGCGCGCCAACCCACCGGCAGCGCTGCTGCGACCACTTTGCCACAAACCCGGCCCTCCCGACCATGCGCATTACCCGCCGCCTCGAATTCGATGCCGGCCACCGGATCCCCAATCACCAGAGCCAGTGCCGTCACCTGCACGGCCACCGCTACGCCCTCGAAATAACCCTCGGCGGCGGCGTCATCGATGCGGCGGGACGGCCGGACGACGGCATGGTGATGGACTTTTCCGAAGTCAAGGCCATCGCCAAACAGCATGTCGTCGATGCCTGGGACCATGCCTTTCTGGTCTGGCGCGGCGACGAAGCCGTTGCCAGCTTTCTCGCCGGCTTGCCGAACCACAAGACCGTCGTCCTCGACGCCGTGCCGACCGCGGAAAACCTGGCCCGCATCGCCTTTGCCATTCTCGATCCGCTCTACCGCGACAACTACGGCAACCATCTGCATCTCGAGCGCATCCGGCTCTATGAGACGCCCAACTGCTGGGCCGATGCCACGCGCGACGACCTTGCCTGATCGTTTTCGAACATCTTTCGGTTCGCCGTTTTTTCCGCCAGGCTGGAATCGATTGGCATCCCGGACTTGATCCAGTCGCCGCCAAGCCGACAATCGCCGATTGTCTCCCGGGTATTCCGATGCTATGGTTGCCGCTTGTTGGCGCGCGATCAGAACAGCCGGAAGGAGGATGACGAATGCAAGGCTTGATGATGAACCGGCCGCTGATGATTTCGGGGCTCCTGCGACATGCCGGCCAGAATCACAGCAACACCCAAATCGTATCCCGCCTGCCGGTCGGCGGCATGCATCGCTACACCTATGGCGATGCCCACCACCGCTCGCGGCAACTGGCGCGCGCGCTGCTGGCCCTCGGCGTCAAGGACGGCGACCGCATCGGCACCCTGGCGTGGAACACCCACCGGCATTTCGAGCTCTACTATGCCGTCTCGGGCATGGCCGCGATCTGCCACACCATCAACCCGCGCCTGTTCCCGGAACAGATTGCCTACATCGCCAACCACGCCGATGACCGCTTCGTCTGCTTCGACGTCAACTTCGCCAATCTGATCGAGGCCCTGGCGCCGCATTGCCCGGGAGTCAAGGGCTGGATCGCACTGTGCGCCAGCGAAGAAATGCCGGCCAATCCGATTCCGCACCTGCTCTGCTACGAAGACCTGCTGGCGGCCCAAAGCGACGACTACGAATGGCCGGAGTTTGACGAGAACACGGCCTCGTCGCTGTGCTACACCTCGGGCACCACCGGCAATCCCAAGGGCGTGCTCTACTCCCATCGCTCCACGGTGCTGCATGCCTATGGTTCCAGCCTGCCTGACAGCCTGGGGGCCTCGGCATGCGACTGCATCCTGCCTGCCGTGCCCATGTTCCACGTCAACGCCTGGGGCCTGCCGTATGCCTGCGCATTGACCGGCGCCAAACTGGTCATGCCCGGACCGCATCTGGATGGCGCCAGCCTGTATTCGCTGTTCGAGGAAGAAGGCGTCACCATGTCCGCCGGCGTGCCGACCATCTGGCTCGGACTGCTACAGCACCTGCAGGGCAACAAGCTCAAGCTGTCGACGGTCAGGCGCCTGGTCATCGGCGGTTCGGCGGCGCCGCCGGCCATGATCCGCACCTTCGACGAACAGTTCGGCGTCACCGTGCTGCATGCATGGGGCATGACCGAGATGAGCCCGCTGGGTACGGTCAATACCTTCAAGAACAAGCATCTCGCCTTGCCGGCGGAGGAACGCGACTGCATCCGCCTCAAGCAGGGCCGCAATATCTTCGGCGTCGAGTTGAAGATTATCGATGGCGAAGGCAGGGCCCTGCCGCACGACGGCAAGGCCTTCGGCGATTTGCTGGTGCGCGGACCCTGGGTTACCGGAAGCTACTTCAAGAGCGAAGGCGACGACGCCTTGCGCGACGGCTGGTTTCCCACCGGCGATGTCGCCACCATCGACCCCGAGGGCTACATGCAGATCACCGACCGCTCGAAGGATGTCATCAAGTCAGGCGGCGAATGGATTTCCTCGATCGACCTGGAGAACATTGCGGTTGCGCACCCGGCGGTGACGGAGGCGGCCGTGGTCGGCGCAGCCCACCCGAAGTGGGATGAACGCCCGCTGCTGGTAGTGGTCCGGAAAACCGGGCAGGATGTCAGCCGCGAGGAACTGCTCGCCTACTACGAGGGCAAGGTCGCCAAGTGGTGGATACCCGATGATGTGATTTTTGTCGACGACTTGCCGCACACGGCTACCGGCAAACTTTCCAAGTTGCAGTTGCGCGAGCGCCTGCGCGATTATCGCTTTCCCGGAGCATGAATTGACTACACCGATAACCCTTTGCGGCTTCGCCGTCAGCAACTACCACAACAAGGTCAAACTCTCCCTGCTGGAGAAAAACATTCCCTTCACCGAGGCAGAAGTGTTTCCCTCCCAGAGCGAGGAAATGCTCAGCGAATCGCCGATGGGCAAGGTGCCCTTCATGCGCACGCCTAAAGGCGTGCTGAGCGAATCGCAAGTGCTGACCGAGTTCATCGAAGACAGCTGGCCCGAGCCGCCGCTGTTTCCGCGTGATCCCTTTGCCCGCGCCCGCTGCCGCGAACTGATCGAACACATCGAATTGCATCTTGAATTGCCGGCACGCCGTCTTTACGCGGAGGCCTTTTTCGGCGGCACGGTGTCCGCGGAAACAAAAAAGGAAGTCGCACCACTGCTGGAAAAAGGCCTCAGGAGCCTGTCCCGCCTGGCCCGCTTCGCACCATTCATCGGCGGCGAGCATTTCACCCATGCCGACTGCGCGGCCTGGGCACATCTGCCCCTCGTCGGCCAAACCACGCGCAAGATCTACGGGCGGGATTTTCTTGATGAATTTCTGCCTCAGGCCAAGGCTTACCTCGCCTTGATCGGCGAGCGGCCCAGCGCGCAGAAAGTAAGTGAAGACCGCAAGGCAGCCATGGACGCCTACATGTCGCGACCGAAAAAATGAGCCAGTACATCAGTATCGAACTCATCGATGGCGTATTCCGCATTGAAATCACGCGCCCGGAGAAAAAGAACGCCCTCACCGCGGAAATGTACCAGGCCCTGGCGGACGCACTGGCCCGCGCGGAAGCCGACCAGGCGGTGCGCGTCATCCTGATTTCGGGCGCGGGTGGCAACTTTACCGCCGGAAACGATCTGGCCGATTTCCTCGACCAGCCGCCGAAGGACGAAAACGCTCCCGTGTTCCGCTTCCTGAATGGCTTCGCCAATCTGCAGAAGCCCTTCGTCGCCGCCGTCGAAGGCGTTGCCGTGGGCGTCGGCACCACCATCCTGCTGCATTGCGACCTGGCCTATGCCGGTGCCTCGGCCCGCTTCGCCCTGCCCTTCGCCAACCTCGGCCTGACTCCCGAGGCCGCGTCGAGCCTGCTGCTGCCATTGCGCACCGGGCACGCCCGCGCGGCCGAAATGCTGATGCTGGGCGAAGTTTTCTCGGCGCAAACCGCGCTTCAAGCCGGCATCGTCAACGCGGTCCTGGCCGACGGACAGGTGCTGGCTCATGCGCTCGAACGCTGCCGCAAGCTGATTACACAGCCCGCCGCATCGCTGCGCCTGACCAAGCAGTTGATGAAACGCGCCCAGCAAGCCCTGGTCCGCGAAACCATGAGCACCGAGGCCGAGATCTTCCGCCAACGCCTGGTCTCGCCCGAGGCAAAGGAAGCCTTCGCCGCGTTCTTCGAAAAACGCAAGCCGGACTTCTCGAAATTTGCCTAGGCGCTTACCACAGGCTGCTAAAATCCGCAGCCCGACGGAAGCGTGGCAGAGTGGTCGATTGCACCGGTCTTGAAAACCGGCAAGGGGCAACCCTTCGTGAGTTCGAATCTCACCGCTTCCGCCAGGAGTCTGCGACCCATAGCTACTGCAACATCCATTCGTCGCCGCACTTGCGGCATTTTGCCCGCAACCAGACACCACCGCCATGGTTTTCCAGCGCCGGATCGCCACCATCGGGCAAGGGTGCCGGCCCGGAGGACTCTACCTTGAACTTGCCGTAAGCCTGGCAGCCGGGACAGGTCGCCTGCTCACCGAGACGTTCTGCCACTTCGAGCATGAGGTGATAGCGCTTCCAGCTGTACAAGGTAACTGCCAGCCCGCCCAACAGCAAGAGGATTCCGGTAAGGCGCGAAGCAGTTCCCGATCCGGCCACTTCCAGGCCACTGACCAGGACGATGACGCCGAGGAACCAGCTGACCAGCCAGGCGTGGCATTCGATCAGCTGTCGCTCGTACCAGTGTCGAAAACCATGGGTCCGAATGCGATCGAGCGAAGCCATTGTGCCCCCTTAAGGTGTCCGAACCGAGCTTAGACGCCATTGACGGAAGGTGCAACCGGAATGCCGCGGATGGATATCGGCGCCGCCGCGTCGAGAAGAGACACCTGCCGGGAGTCATTCGCCGCTATAATCTTCTGTACATTCGCCTGCCCCGGAAACGCGGAACTTGAGGCACCGATGCATGTCGAATGTACTGGATTCATCTCACAGGAGAGTTTCGAAGACCATGGAAAACGTCCGCACCTACCCGCAAACTGCCACGCAAGACATTGCCCAACAGCAGAATCGCGTCCTGCGCAATACCTACGCCCTGTTGGCGCTGTCGATGGCTCCCACCGTGGTCGGAGCACTGATCGGCGTGCAATTGAAGTTTTCCTTCTTGGCCGGTAGCCCGTTCATCGCTTTCATGCTGTTCATGGGCGTGGCCTTCGGGTTCATGTGGGGCATCGAGCGCACCAAGAACAGCGGCATGGGCGTGGCCCTGCTGCTCGGCTTCACTTTCTTCATGGGCCTGATGCTCTCACGCATCCTGCAGGCGGCACTCGGATTTTCCAACGGCGGCACGCTGATTGCAATGGCAGCAGGCGGTACCGGGGCGATTTTCGTTTCCCTGGCCGGCGTCGCTTCCACCACCAAGCGGGATTTCTCCAATCTCGGCAAGTTCCTGTTTTCCGGCGTGATCCTGCTGCTGGTCGCCATCGTGGCGAACATCTTCTTCCAGATCCCGGCGCTGGCGCTGGCGATTTCCGCGATCGCCGTCGTGATCTTCTCCGCCTACATTCTTTACGACATCAACCGCATCGTGCAGGGTGGCGAGACCAACTACATCACGGCCACGCTGGCCGTTTATCTGGATGTCTATAACGTTTTCGTCAGCCTGCTGCATCTGCTGATGGCCTTTACCGGCGACCGCGACTAGGTCAAAAAGTCGGCGCCGGCGACACGGCGGGCAGACAAGATACGGCGGCTCCGGTCGCCGTTTTTTACGTCCACGCGGGACGCGGGGACGGTATCCCCCGGTGGGATCAGGTACTGCTCATTTCTCGAACAGTGCGATCGATTCGAGGTGGGAAGTGTGCGGGAACATGTTGGCCATACCCGCTCCGACCAAGCGATAGCCCTTTTCATGCACCAGCACCGCCGCGTCGCGCGCCAGCGTGGCCGGGCTGCACGACACATAAACGATGCGACTCGGGCCGCCTGCGACCGGCAGTGCCTTGACCAGCGCTATAGCGCCTTCGCGCGGCGGATCGATCATCAGTTTGTCGAAGCGCCCCAGGGCAGCAAGGCTTTCCTCGGTCGCATCGAACAGGTTGGCGACAGCGAATTCGCAGAGTTCCGCAAGATCATTGTGTTCTGCATTTTGCCGGGCCCGCTGAACCAACGCAGTGCTGCCCTCGATGCCGACGACGCAGGCACCCCGTCGTGCGATAGGCAGAGTGAAGTTGCCCAGACCGCAAAATAGGTCCGCAATCCGCTCCCCCGCCTGCGGCCTCAACAGCGCCATCGCGCGGCGCACCAGCATGCGGTTCACACCATGATTGACCTGGGTGAATTCCGTCGGGTGGAAGCGCAGTTCAAGAGCGAAGTCCGGCAATTCATAGCTCAGCATCGTCACATCGGACGGGTGGAACAGGGTGACGGTTTCCGGCCCCTTGGACTGCAGATACCAGATAATTCCATGTCCATCGGCGAACTGTCGCAGGCGGTCGAGATCGTCGGGAGTAAGTGGCTCCAGATGGCGTAACAAGAGCACGGTCCGTGAGCCGCCCACGGCGACCTCGATCTGCGGCATGCGATCGGGCTGCGACATGCCCTCGACCAGAGCCTTGAGCCTAAGTAGTAATGCGGAAACATGGACGGGCAGCACGGCGCAGGAATCCATCACCGCCACGTAACTGCTATGCTTTTCGCGAAAACCGACCAAAGCCCCGCCCTTGCTCGCGACATGGCGCACCGACAATCTGGCGCGCAGGCGATAGGCCCAAGGCGTACCGGCAATGGGAGGAAAAAGCTCTTCGGGCTTGAGTCGGGCGATGTGCCACAAGGCATCTTCGAGCACACGCTGCTTGGCCGCGGTCTGGCCGGCAAGATTGAGATGCTGCATCGAACAACCGCCGCAGGTGCCGAAATGCGGACAGGGCGGCACAACCCGCTGGCTCGATGCCCGCAGCACACGCAGGGCATGAGCCTTTTCATAGCTCGGTTTCCGGCGATAGCTGGCGTATTCGACCACTTCGCCGGGCAGGGCGCCTTCAATGAAAATCACCTTGCCGTCAACATGTGCAACGCCGCGTCCTTCATGATCCAGAGATTCGATATGTGCTTGCGGCATGGGAAGTGTCTGAGCCCGTTCGGCAAAAGGAGGCGATTATAATCGGCGCGTGAAGCCCCGCCTTGCCGCTCGACCCGGCTGACGGGGCGAAGCGCCCGTTCCTCAACTCATGACAAACCTGCGGTTTGTCCGTCGGGAGCCACCAACGTCTTCGATCATGAATTCTTCCTACCAGCTACTCACCAGCGAAACCGAGTATCGCCGGGCCTGCGATACGGTCCTGGGCCGGGCCGAATACGAGATACTGATCTTCGATCGCGATCTTCGCGCCTTGCAACTGGACCATAAATCCCGGCTTCAGTTGCTCTCCGACTTCCTGGCAACGGATCCATTGCGCAGAATCCGCGTGGTGCTACATGATCCGGGACCGCTGCATCGTGAGGCGCCGCGCCTGATGCAACTCATTGGCCGTTTCTCCCATCTCATCGACGTCCGGCAGAGCCCGGACAACCTGCGCCATCTGGCGGACGCGCACCTGCTCGCAGACGACGCCCAGGGTGTTCGTCGTTTCCATGTCGATCAGCCGCGCAGCGCGCTTATTCTTGACGACCCGGCCTATATTCATCCATGGCGGCAACGCTTCGAAGAACTGTGGGGACTCTCGCACCCTTGCCTGCAGGTCAATACTACCGGGCTGTGATGCTGCAATCCGCCTTGCAGTTTGCCGTGGTGCACCATGGATTCTGTTTGTCATGATAGAATTTCAGGTTGATCGAAATGAAATCGTTCCGATCAACCAATTGGCCAATCAACTCCATAACGTTAAGGAACTCACCAAAATGAAGCAATCTCTCCTCGTAGCTGCCCTCCTCGCGCTGGCTGTTTCCGCTTGCGGCAAGACCGAAGCCCCGAAGCCTGCCGAGCCGCCCAAGGTCGAAGCGCCGAAGCCCGCTGC
>CAZYTN010000057.1:0-10672 GCA_964650115.1 uncultured Sulfuritalea sp. | reverse complement strand
TCATCATGGACGACATGGTGGATACCGCCGGCACGCTGTGCAAGGCCGCCCAGGCACTCAAGGAAAACGGCGCCAGGAAGGTGCTGGCTTACTGTACCCATGCGGTGCTGTCGGGCAGTGCCGTTTCGCGGATCCAAGAGTCGGAACTCGACGAACTGGTGGTGACCGACACCATCCCGCTGTCTGAAGAAGCCCGCGCCTGCTCGCGCATTCGACAGATATCGATTGCCGAGTTGATGGCCGAGACCATGTTGCGCATCAGCAACGAGTCCTCGGTGTCGTCCCTCTTCATGGATTGATTTTTTTACCCCCTGGCCTGGTCGCGGGCGAGGGATATTTCAAGCAGCACTTACTGGAGTAAATCATGCAACTCGAATTCAACGCAAACAAGCGCGATGGACAGGGCACCGGAGCGAGCCGCCGCCTGCGTCGCACCGGCCGGGTACCCGGCATCCTGTATGGCGGCACGGCCAAGCCGCAGCAGATCGACATCGACCACAACGAGCTGTTTCAGCTGTTGCGCAAGGAGGCTTTCTATTCCTCGGTGCTCAACGTCAAACTCGACGGCAAGACGGAAATGTGCCTGCTGCGCGACGTGCAGCGCCATCCTTACCGGCCGGTAATCCTGCACGCGGATTTCCAGCGCGTCGATGCCACCCACAAACTGCACCAGAAAGTCCCCCTGCACTTCGTCAATGCCGAAGTCTCGCCGGGTGTGAAGCTCTCCGGCGGCATGGTGCAGCATGTCATGACCGATCTCGATGTGCGTTGTCTGGCGAAGGACCTGCCGGCCTTCATCGAAGTCGATCTGAAGGACATGGCCACCGGCCATTCGCTGCATGTTTCGGAACTCAAACTGCCGGCCGGCGTCGAAGCCGTGGTGCACAAGGGTGAAGATCCCGTGGTGGCGACTGTCATCGTGCGCGGCGGCAAGGCCGAAGAGGAAGTCGTTGAGGCCGAAGCGGCGCCGGTTGTGGCCGCTCCCGTGGAGAAGAAGGTCGAGAAGAAGTCCGAGAAGACCGACAAGAGGTAAGCGCTTGCAGGCTTCGTTGCGTCTGATCGTCGGCCTCGGCAACCCCGGGGCCGAATACGCTGAAACCCGGCACAACGCCGGGTTTTGGCTTTGTGAGCGCCTGGCACGCGAACTCGGCGTCAATCCGGGCCGCGAGTCGCGCTTCCACGGCCTGGCCGGACTGGCGCGCGCCGAGAATCTCTGGTTTCTGCTGCCGCAGACCTTCATGAACCGTTGTGGCCAGTCGGTGCGCGCGCTGACCCAGTTCTACCGCATTGAACCGGACGAAATGCTGGTCATGCACGACGAACTGGATCTGCCGCCGGGGCAGATGCGGCTCAAGTTTGGCGGCGGCCTCGGCGGACACAACGGGTTGAAGGACATCACCGCGCATCTGGGTACCCAGGACTATTGGCGCTTGCGCATCGGCATCGGCCATCCCGGTGACAGGAACGAAGTCGTCGACTACGTGCTGAAGCCACCGCGCAAGGAAGAGCGCGGCGAGATCGATGCTGCGCTCGATCGCGCGCTGCTGGCCTGGCCAGCTCTGGCCAGAGGCGAGTTCAATGCGGCTACGCAAAAAATCAACAGCAAGCCGACACCGGCAACGAAAGAAAATCCATGAGCCTCAAATGCGGCATCGTTGGCCTGCCCAACGTCGGCAAGTCCACCCTCTTCAACGCCCTGACCAAGTCGGGCATCGCGGCGGAAAACTACCCCTTCTGCACCATCGAGCCCAACGTCGGCATCGTCGAGGTGCCCGATGCCCGGCTGGCCGCCCTGTCTGCCATCGTCAGGCCGCAGCGCATCCAGCCGGCCATTGTCGAATTCGTCGACATAGCCGGCCTCGTTGCCGGGGCGAGCAAGGGCGAAGGCCTGGGCAACCAGTTCCTTGCCAACATCCGCGAAACCGACGCCGTGGTGCATGTGGTGCGCTGTTTCAGCGACGACAACGTGGTGCACGTCGCCGGTCAGATCGATCCCCTGTCCGACATCGAGGTGATCGACACCGAACTGGCGCTGGCCGACATGGCGACGGCGGAAAAGGCGCTGAATCGCTACAAGAAACCCGCCAGCGCGGGCGACAAGGACGCGAAAATCCTCTGTGCCGTGCTCGAAAAATGCCTGGCCCAGCTGAACCTGGCCAAGCCGGTGCGGGCGCTGGACCTGTCGAAGGAGGAATGGGCCAGCATCAAGCCCTTCTACCTGATCACCGCCAAGCCGGTGCTGTATGTCGCCAACGTCAAGGAAGGCGGATTCGAGAACAATCCCTACCTCGACGTGGTCAAGGCCCATGCCGCGGCCGAAAAGGCTGAAGCCGTCGCTGTCTGCGCCGCCATCGAAGCCGAAATTGCCGACCTCGAAGACGACGAAAAGCAGATGTTCCTGGCCGACATGGGATTGGAGGAGCCGGGCCTCAACCGCCTGATTCGTGCCGGCTACCATCTGCTCGGCCTGCAGACCTACTTCACCGCCGGGGTCAAGGAAGTGCGGGCCTGGACCATCCATGTCGGCGACACGGCACCCAAGGCGGCCGGCGTGATCCATACCGATTTCGAGAAGGGCTTCATTCGTGCCCAGACCATCGCCTTCGACGACTTCATCGCCTACAAGGGTGAAGCCGGCGCCAAGGAAGCCGGCCGGATGCGGGCGGAAGGCAAGGAGTACGTCGTCAAGGACGGCGACGTATTGAACTTCCTGTTCAACGTCTAACGGGCACCCGAGAAAGGTTATGGCTCCGGCCGAGCCGCGCTATCCCTTGCGGACGGCACCGGTAGGTCGGCCATGCAGGGCCGGCAGAGAGCCCCAATCAGGGGCCGACTCGCGGCCCCGCCTCAGGCAGGGTCGTGTTGCCCTGACCTTTCCTCGTCGGCGACGCGCAGGCTGACGTCGGCGATCATCCAGACGCTGTGCGTCATCCCCGCCTGCATCCTGTGTCCCGAGAGTTCTGCCCAGAATTCGGTGCCGTCGGCACGCTTCAGGCGATACGTGCCTTGCGCCGGATGCCCATGGTCGAAGGCCGCTTTGCTGTCGGCGAAAAACTGACCGGCTTCTGCGCTGCTGGCAAAGTACTCGTCCATGCGCAAAGCGGTGAGATCCTGAATGCGGCGACCGAGCAGTTCGCCAAGCCGCATGTTGCATGTGACCACTCGCTTGCCGTCGATCACGACAATCCCCAGCGGTGACGAATCGAAGATCGCCTGCTGTTGGGCAAGCGCGGATTCTGCTTTCGCGCAGCGGCTGAGGATGCCCGTGGCGGACCGATAGAGCGTGCGTTGCACGATGATGAATACGGCAATGCAACTCGCCGCCGCGGTGACCGGCCATTGTGCCTGCTCGCCCAGGGTGGTGGCGTAATGCACGAGGGCTGGGGTCAGGACGGGAACTATGAAGAACCAGAAGGTGATATTGCTCTGGGCGACAAAGACCGAGCCGGTGAAGGCGGTGATCACCACCATCAGCGCGACGAACATCTGCGCATCCGGATGCGTCGCCGGCGGATAGAGCGGCCCGAACAGCGCCCCCCAGCCAAGGCCGCTGACGAAGGCGCCGAAGGCGCACGCCCATTCCCAGCGATAAATGGTCACGCTGGACCGGTCCGCCTTGCCGAACAGGTACCAGATACCGGCACTCGTCGCCAATGCCGAGAGCATGTAGGCCGCCCACACCTTGAGGATGTCCAGCGTTACGGTGCCGAAGAGCACGAGAAAGCACAAAAAAATGCCGATGAGCGACATGATGGCAGTCGATGGCAGGCGATCGAACAGCATCTCGACGCGGTGCACCTCGGCTTCGGCGCTGAGTTTTTTTGAGAAAAAGGAATTCATCGCAGGACCTAGATGGCAATCCCGGTCATGGATGTTACTTGCCCGCTCAGCCGGCAGCCGGTTGTCCGGCAATCTCGGCGCGCACCGTGTTCATGTCAAGCGCCATGGCTTGTTCGATCAGTTGTTGGAAGGCGGCAGCCGGCAAGGCGCCTGCCTCTGAATAGATGATGATCTGGTCGCGAAACATCATCAGCGTGGGGATCGAGCGGATGTTGAAGGCGGCGGCAATTTCCTGCTGCTCTTCGGTATTCACCTTGGCGAAGACGATGTCGCCGCGCTTCTCCGAGGCGGCCTCGAAGGTCGGCGCAAAACCGCGGCAGGGCGCGCACCAGGGCGCCCAGAAATCTATGACGAGGTTGGCGTTGTCAGTGATCGCCTGTTGGAAATTCGCGGCGGTGAGTTCCAGCGTGGCCATGGGTGGCTCCCTGATTGAAATGAAGTGAATCCTACCGTTTTGCCGCGCGGCGTGGTATCACTCTGCCCGATGATTGCTTCCACTCCAGTTTATCGTGGCCGCTTCGCGCCTTCGCCCACCGGCCCCTTGCATTTCGGGTCGCTGGTGGCGGCTGCCGGTTCGTTTCTGGAAGCCAGGACGCGGAGCGGCGAATGGCTGCTGCGCATGGAGGATGTCGACGCGCCGCGTTGCTCCAGAACGGCTGCCGACGAAATCCTGCGCACGCTGGAGGCTTGCGGCTTTGCCTGGGATGGCGAGGTGGTCTGGCAGAGTCGCCGCAGCGACGCTTATGCGGCGGCATTGGAGCGGTTTAAGGCGGCGGGTCGCGTATTCGCGTGTGCCTGTACGCGCAAGGAATTGGCCGACTCCGCCATCGCGCCCGATGGCGCCGCGATCTATCCGGGCACTTGCCGGCAGGGACTTCCCGCGGGCCGGCCGGCGCGTGCTTGGCGCCTGCGGGTGGGGGATGCCCGCATCGGTTTCGACGACGCGATTCAGGGCCGCATCGACAGCGACCTCGCCTTTGATGCCGGCGATTTCATCCTGCTGCGCGCCGACGGCCTGTTTGCCTATCAACTCGCGGTGGTGGTCGACGATGCCGCGGCCGGTATCACCCATGTCGTGCGTGGTGCCGATCTGCTGACATCGACTGCGCGCCAGATATTTCTGCAACAGTGCCTTGGCCTGCCGACGCCGTCCTACGCGCACCTGCCGGTGGCGGTCAATGCCGCCGGCGAAAAGCTGTCGAAGCAGACGCGCGCGGCGGCGGTGGACAGTTCGCGGCCCGGCCTTGCGCTGTTCGCGGTACTCGAATTCCTCGGTCAGCGGCCGCCGCCGGATTTGTCTGGCGCCAGCCCGCGCGAATTGTGGGCTTGGGCCGCGGCCCACTGGCAACTGGCGCAGGTTCCGCCAGGCCCGTTGCCGGCGCCCGGTGCGGTAGACTGGAAACTGGAACAGGGAACCACGCCATGATCGTTGATGACATCGCCGGCCTGCGCCGGGTATTGCAGGGCAACCGCGTGATTGCGGTGGTCGGGCTGTCGCCGAACTGGAACCGGCCGAGTTATTTCGCCGCCAAGTACATGCTGGAACACGGCTACAGCGTGATCCCGGTGAATCCGGCGGCAACGGAAATCCTCGGCCGGAAATGCTATCCGGATCTTGCCGCGATTCCGGTCAGGGTCGATCTGGTCGATGTCTTCCGCAAGCCAGAGGACGTGATGCCGATTGCCGAGGAGGCGATACGCATCGGCGCCAAATGCCTTTGGCTGCAGCTCGGCGTGATCCATCGGGAGGCCGCCGCCAGGGCCGCGGCTGCGGGGCTCGACGTGGTCATGAATCGTTGCGTGAAGATCGAGTACGCACGGCTGTTCGGCGGCCTCAACTACGCGGGCGTCAATACGCAGGTGATCTCCGCCAGGCGCCCGCCCTGTCCGCCTTCGGGCTGATGGTTCAGCGGCCTTTGGCGTTGTCCCACAGCAGCTTGTGCAGTTGCAGCTGAAAGCGCAGCGGCAGGCGGTCATCCAGAATCCATTGCGCCAGCTGCGCCGGATCGAGTTGCCCCTGCACGGGTGAAAACAGCACCGGACAACGCTCGAAAAGTCGGCGCTGGCGACACGCCGACACGGCCCAGTCGTAGTCCTCGCGCGAGGCGAGAACGAACTTCAGTTCGTCGTCAGCGGTCAAGAGGTCGAGATTTTCCCAGCGGTTCTTTTCATGTTCGCCCGAGCCGGGCGCCTTGAGGTCCATGATGCGCGCGACGCGCGGATCGACGCCGCCGATGTCGAGTGCGCCGCTGGTTTCCAGCGATACCGAATACCCGGCATCGCACAGCGTGTCGAGCAGCGGCAGGCAGCCCTTCTGCGCCAGCGGCTCGCCGCCGGTGACGCAGACCGTGGCGCAGTCGAATGCGGCGACGCGCTGCAGGACCTCGTCGAGCGACAGCGTTTCTCCGCCGCTGAAGGCGTAGGCCGTATCGCACCAGACGCAGCGCAAGGGACAGCCGGTGAGCCGCACGAACACCGTGGGCAGCCCGACGCGGCTGGATTCACCCTGGATGGAGTGAAAGATTTCGGTGACGCGCAGCGTGCTTGCCAACCCGGTGCGCGGCGCGCTGTCGGCGGCGGCGGACACTACTTCTTCTTCAATCTGAGCTTCGCCTTCTTGCCGGCCTCGCTGTTGGGGTACTTTTCGGCCAGCAGTTCCAGTGTGGCCCTGGCGCCCTTCCAGTCCTTGGTCGCTTCGAGGCTGGCGACGCGGTTTTCCAGGGCTGTCGGTGCGCGTTCGTCAGCCGGCCAGCCGGCGGCGAATTTGCCGAAGAGGTCGGCGGCGCCGGCATGGTCCCTGGCCTGGGCGTGGGCGTAGGCACCCCAGTAGTGGGCCGAGGCGGTAAGGTTGCCGCTCGGGTAAGCCTTGATGAAAGCGAGGAAGGCGGCGGCGGCCTCCTTGAACTTCGAGGCCTTGAGCGCGGACAGCGCCGCTTCGTAGTCGCGGGTTTCCTGCGCGGGGTCGATTTTAGGGGCTTCGGCCTTGGCTTCGGGCTTGGCTTCGACGGGTGGCGCCTCCAGCTTGCGCAGGCGGCCGTCCAGATCGACATAAAAGTCCTTCTGCCGCTTCTGCGCCGCTTCGAGTTCGTAGCTGAGGACTTCGATCTGGCCGCGCAGCTTGGCGATGTCGGCCTTGATCGCCTCGACCTGGTTGGCGAAGTCGATCTGGTTGCGATTGATGGTGTCGGCGCGTTTGGCGAGGTCGCCGACTTCGCCCTGCAGCTGTTCGCGCAGCTTTTCAATCCGGCCGCGGGCCTCTTCGTCGTCAAACATGCCGGCCCGGGCGGGACAGGATAGCGCCGCAGTCAGCAGCAGCGCGGACAGCAGCGCCCGCAGCCATTCACGCATCTTCAAAACTCGCCCGAGTAAAGCATGTCGCCGCGCCGGTTCTTGCTCCAGCACTCTTCGCTGGATGCAGTACAGGCAGGCTTTTCCTCGCCAAGGCTCACGGCTTCGAGCTGGTCTTCCCTGGCGCCGAGCAGCGTCAGGGCCTTGCGTACCGCTTCGGCGCGCTTCTGGCCCAGCGCCAGGTTGTACTCGCGACTGCCGCGTTCATCGGCATTGCCCTGGATCAGCATTTTCATCTTCGGATTGGCCGACAGGAACTTGCCGTGGGCGCTCAGCAGCGCCTGGAATTCGTCCTTGACCACATAGCTGTCGTAGTCGAAATAGATGCTGCGCTTGGACAGCGGGCTGCGCGGATCTTTCAGCGCGGCGATGCTGCCCGGGTCGAACTGTTCGGGTTTGACCTGGACTACCGGAGGGGTGTCGACCTTGACGGCGCCGGGCGTGCGCGATTCGACGCCTGCGGGATTCTGTTCAGGTGCCGGCGGCTGCGAACCGCAGGCGGCAAGCAGCAGGGTGGCGATGCAAAGGCTGATGAGTGCGCGCATGGTGGATTCCTTGATAAGTGCAGCCGGGATTAACGTGAAATAACTCGTTCGGAGCGACCGGTGGTGGTCGAGCGAAGCGAGCTGACCAATAGCCTCCCCGTGAGGGGGCGGAGACGGGGTTTCGCGAAGCACTGCTTCGCGCCGTCGCAGCCGGCAGGCTGTGCAAAGCTTGCCGTGGGCGGATGGGAGGGGCGGGCCTTCAATTCGCCTTTCGCGTGTTTCATCATCGGCGGGTGACTCTCCCTGGCATGAAAGTTATGGTTTCGGAAGCTATCGGACCAAGGGACCCCAGGCAGGTTCCCGCACATCGGCGGCCTGCACGGAGAGCTTTTGCTTGACCCGGCCGTCGCTGGAAACCGCTGCCAGTACGCCGCGCCCGCCAATCTCGGTGGCATAGAGGATCATGCGGCCGTTGGGGGCGAAGCTGGGCGATTCATCCTTGGTCGAGTCGGTGAGAATCTGCGTCTGCCTGCTCGCCAGGTCCATCAGCGCCAGCTGGAAGCGGCCGCCGTTCCTGGCAATGAAGGCCATGCTCTTGCCGTCCGGCGAGAGGCGCGGCGTGACGTTGTAGCTGCCCTCGAAGGTGACCCGCTCCGCCGCATTTCCGCCCCCGGTGCCGCTGCTGGCGATGCGGTAGATCTGCGGGCTGCCGCCGCGATCCGACGTGAAGTAGATGAACCCGCCGTCGGGCGCCCAGCGCGGCTCGGTGTCGATGCCGGAGGAGGTCGCCACCCGCGTCACACCGCTGCCGTCGGCATTGACGACATACAGTTGCGACGCGCCGTCCTTGGTCAGCACCACGGCTAGCTGCTTGCCGTCGGGCGACCAGGCCGGGGCCGAGTTCGAGCCCTTGAAGTTGGCGGCGACATGGCGCCGGCCGCTGGCCAGATCATGCACGTAGACCACCGGCTTTTTCGCCTCGAAGGAGACATAGGCCAGCTTGCTGCCGTCGGGCGACCAGGCCGGCGAGATGATCGGCTCGCGCGAGGCCAGCGCCGCCTGGTCGTTGCTGCCGTCGGCGTCGGCGATTTTCAGCTCGTAGCGGCCGGTGCTCTTCACCACGTAGGCGATGCGCGTGGAGAACACGCCGGGTTCGCCGGTGAGCTTCTCGTAGATGAAATCGGCGATGCGGTGGGCCGTCGCGCGCAACTGGACACCGGTGTGCAGGTAGGCAGGGTTACCCAGAACCGTCTGCTTCTGCACGTCGGACAGGCGCACCCGGGTTTCGTGGCGGCCATCCGCGGCCATCGCCACGCTGCCGCCGGCAACGACGTCGGCACCGCGGCTCTTGAGGTCTTCGAACGGCGGTGTGGCAGTGTCGGAAAGCGGGCTGCCGGCATCGACCAGACGGAACAGGCCGCTGCGTTCGAGATCGGCGCGCACCACCGAGGTCAGGGCCTGGGCGACGATGCGTTCGCCGGCGAATTCGGCGATGGCGACAGGCAGGCGGTTGGCACCGGCGCCGGTAATTTCCACCGTGAGCTGGGCGCGGGCGACGGAACAAAGCGCCAGACCGGCGGCGCAGGCAAGAAGAAGATGACGAAATTTCATCGCGGGCATTATAACGCCTCGGTCGGCCCGCTTCTTAGTCATCCAGCGGCCGGTAGCGCAGTTCGAGCTGACGCGAGAACAGCTCTGCCTGCAGCGGTTGTGGCAGCGGGCTGGACTTGAGGATCGCGCGTTCGATGGCGGCGTCCAGCGCGGCGTGGCCAGAGGAACGCTTGAGCCGCACGGTAAGGATTTCACCACTGGGCAATTGCGTGACGTCGAACACCGCCTCGGGATTGCCCTTGATTTCCGGCGGCAACACGATATTGCCGCGAATCTTGCCGCGGATGCGGCCGAGATAGTCGGCGATGGCCTTGTTGCGCGCCGTGGCGGCTTGCGCCGCCTTCAGTTGGGTGAGTTCCTGCGCGGCATTGTCGGCCTGTTTGCGCTGCGTCAGTTGCTCGGTTTCGCGCTTGAGCTGTTCCTGGAAGGGGTCGACGCGCGGCGGCGCCACCACTTTGGGCGGCGGCTTGGGCTTTTCCTTTTCCTTGATGGCGATGTCGGGTTTCGGCGGGGGTGGCGCCGGTTTCGGCTCCGGCTTGAGGACCGGCGGCGGCTCGGGAGTCGGCGCCGGCGGCACGGCGACGGGCGGGGCAACAGGGGCGGGTTCGGCAACGGCACGCACCAGTTCGACCTCGACCACGTCGGTGGCCCTGGTCTGCCAGCGCACACCGTAAAACAGGAAACCGGCCAGCAGCAGGTGTACCGCGATTGCCAAGGCGATGGAAACGCGCTTGCCGGCCATGTTCGCCGGCGGCAGGATGGGCGAATCCGTGCTCACTTGCCCACGGCCGTCGGTTGCACCAGAAGCCCGATCCTGGCCACCTGCTGGCGCTGCAGTTCATCCATGACGGCCAGCACCACCTCGTATTTGACGTTGCGATCGCCGGCGATCAGCACCGCCTGCTGCGGATTGGCCGCCTGGGCTTCCTTGATCCGTCCGGCGAGGTCGGCTCGCGTCACTGCCTGTTCCGCGCCGCCCTTGGCGCGGTCGCGCAGCGCCAGCGAAGTGTCGGCCTTGATGATGACTTCCAGCGGCGCCACCGGCGGCTGGCTGCTCTTGCCGACGCTGGGCAAATCGACGCTGCCGGTCTGGATCATCGGTGCCGTGACCATGAAGATCACCAGCAGCACCAGCATCACGTCGATGTAAGGCACGACGTTTATTTCATTCATCAATCGCCGCTTTCTCATGGGAGACCCTCCATGAGAAAGCGGCGATTGATGATCCTTTGCTGAACAATTCCCCCGACCCCCTTTCCAGGAAAGGGGGTGACTATATTAGCGCCGCGAATCGCGGCGATCTCAGTTACGCAAAGCCTCATCGCGTCTGCCGCCTTCCTTGCGCCCGAGGTAGTGGGCTTTCAGTCTTTCGACGAGGGATACGGGAT
>CAZYTN010000056.1:0-10843 GCA_964650115.1 uncultured Sulfuritalea sp. | reverse complement strand
CGCACCTGTGTGTCCGGATGACTTTCCAGGAAATTGATGACCGCATCGTCATCCAACACGAAATCCTCGTAGCTGCACGCCACCATGCCGGCCAAATCCGGATCGCGTCGACAGAGCGCGAGAACTTCGGCGCTGGTCAAACGCGCGCACGCCTCATTCGACGTCAGCAGCGCCCTCGCCACCGACATCGCCGAATCGCCCGCCAGGCGATGGATTGCGGCCACCGGCAAGTGGGACTTGCCGGCAATTGCCTCTCGCACCTGACAATCGCCGTGACGAGAAAGCAAATCGAAGGCTTGAACATTGTCCTCGTGGTCGAACAACGCGCCAGCCAGCGCCGCCACCTCGTTGGAATCCAGTGAAACAGAAACGCTTTGCTCGCCATCGTCGAATGTCAGTTGTGCCTTGATCGTCATGTCCTTCTCCTGTCATGAAAGTCCGGCGCATCCGGCTCTGCATACAGGTTAAACAAGCGTGCGACAGATTGTGTCGCTATAGGTGCGGCTAGCTGAAAGAGTCGGCGCTGGCGGGACGGCGACCATTGCCGACGAAGCGATCCAAGGATGCTCGCTGTGCGTTTCCTACCCCGTCATGAAACGCAAGCGAGTTCAATCAGCGAGCAGCATAGTGCCGCCCGTTAGCAGCAGGTTTTCTTCTCCGGAATCGATGTCCAAACCGGATTCGGTCCGTCATTGACCCGATCCGAATCCTGGCCCGCCCCTCGTGTCCGCAGGTGTTCATTCAGCCTCATCGCCAAAAGAGTGCCCATCGGCTGGCCGGCGATGTATGCGGCCATCTCGGTCGGAGACGCCGCCGAGCCGAGTTTGACGACCAGCAAGTTCAGGGCGGCGATCGCGGCAGAGTTGACGACCGCCAACGCAAACCGTTGGTGATGGACGTTCTGCTGTTGCAGACTGATCGCGAACACGAAGGCAAAGGAGCCCCCAAACAGCGCAAATTCGTTCATTCCGGTTTTTCCCGATGGCTTGAAGATGCACCATCATGGCAAATCATGGCGACAAGACGTGTCGCTTGACGTCTGTCGCCCGAAAAGTCAGTGCTGACACGACGGCGACCATTGCCGGCGACGTCATACCGACCCACCTTGCCCGCCGCGCCGCGAAGCGAGACGAAGGATCATTTCCGCCTCTCCTATTGGCGAAAGACAGTCTCCGTCCGGCAAAATGCCAGAATTGGATTCTGTTGACCAATAGTTTGGGCAGAATCTTGAATCCGAACCTACCGTTCGGTTCGGATATGCATGCTGTGTTGTATTGGTAAGGTAAGGTCAGTTCGGAACCGGCCCTTACTTGGTTAGCTATTGTTTTTGGATACTTGGGCCTGCCATTTCGTCCCTTCGACTTCCCACGGTAGTGCATTTTGCTCGCGAAGCATTTTGATTTGCCCGCTCCGGATAAGGTAGGTCTGTATTTTCTTGAACTGGCGTCCTTTCTCGAATGTTACAAGGAAGCCGAAAAGAGGCTTGTCAATATTTCCCCACTCTTTAGCCAACTTTCTTAGGTTTTCCGAATGATGATGCGGCTCGTCGACGCGGCTGTAGCCAATGAATATAAAGGTGTCAGCTTCTTCGATCGAGTTGGCCAATTTCGACAGTTCATTTACCTGCTCCTTGTGCGGCTGGTACCACTCCCATTCAACTTTTGCCCATTTTTTACCCTTTGCATCTTCAATAACGGCGTCGGTTTTACCGCCTGACTCGAAGCAAGTAAAAAGACCAAGAAGATCAGCGCATTGTTTGACGGTTGTCGCAATGTGAGTTGTCCAGAGTGCTCTCTTACTGATTTCGAGACGCACTGGCGTGATCGGAAAATCACGATACCAAAGAGCATTAAAGAGAGTGACAAAATCTTTGTCGCGAGACGTTATACGCTTCATTACCTGTTCCTCCTTGCAGTTGCAGACATTTTGTGATGAACGCTCTTAGCTGGAACCGCTCACAACCCTACCATCTCAGACTCATTGCCTTGTATCAGACACGCCGAATGGGATCTCTCCGAACTTCGCTCACCTTATCCCCAAACCCCCGCAACCACCATTCCAGTTGCGCTGAATCAACCACCGTTGCGCTGATCTCCAGCTTATCGCCAATCTCCTTGACCTGCTGATCAGCCGACAGCGGAGACTCCAGAAGATGCAAACCGGCTCCCCTCTCGATCCGGAACGTAAGGCGAATGCGCTTGCCCTCGCCAAAGCCGAACCGACCGTCATCATCATACTTCTCCAGATCGAAATCCTTGGGACGCTCGAAGCTCAGCGATGACGCCTTGGCCGAGATGATCCGGTGCAATGCCAGGCTGCGTTCATTGTCGAAATCGCGGTATCGACACACCAGATACAGGCGCGGGCCCTGCTGCGCAAGACCGAGCGGCATCACTTCCGACTTTGTTTTCTTGCCCGCCGCATTCCTGTAATCCACGGTCAGCCACCGGTTGGCATACAGCGCGTTGCTGACTTCATCGAATACGCCGGGCCTGATCTTCGGCGGCAGGAGCGGCTGCGTGGTACTGACCACCCGCACCTTGGACAGCCATTCCCGCTCGCGCCTTGAATTGCCCGATGGACCGAGGTTGGTACGCGCCTGGACAAAGAATCCCTCCATCGATTTCATCAGACTGGCGGGCAGCAGGTTTCGCAGGTGTTGCTCGGCCAGGGTCAGCAGCAGCGATTCCTGCTCGCTCAGCATCGGCAAAGCGAGCCCCTGTGCGCGCTCCTTCCAGCGGTAGCCATAGGGTTTGTTGCGGTCATCGCGCTCGATGTCGAAGTGCTCGCTGAGCATTTCCAGTTGACGC
Source organism: uncultured Sulfuritalea sp. (assembly GCA_964650115.1). Lineage (GTDB taxonomy): Bacteria > Pseudomonadota > Gammaproteobacteria > Burkholderiales > Rhodocyclaceae > Sulfuritalea. The sequence continues at coordinate 8,033 of CAZYTN010000056.1, read as the reverse complement.
TGGATGGTTCGAAGATCGCGATCGAGCCCCAGCCCCGCAATCTGCTCGTGCAGTTCGGACGCCGACACCTTCCGGTTGCGCGGTATCCGGCGCAGCAGTTCAAGGGCCAGCAGGACGGTCTTGAGGGTGTCGGAACGCTTGGGCATGGGAGTCAGAGCGCCAGATCGCCGCGGCCGGCAAAGACCTGCCAGATCCGGACCATCGCATAGGTATCGAGCGTGCAGTAATCGAGCAGTTCATGCTCGATCCGAGTCTTTCTGACCGGCGTCGTCTCCGGTGATATGGCTTCCAGGTAGGCCGCCATGGCCATCCCGCCATCCTGTACGCCCTCCAGCGCATCGTGGCGAAGTTCCGGCACGATCGCCGGCAACACTTTCTTGATGCTCCAACTTCCCTGCTGGCTGGGGTGGTAGTAGTGACGCTCGGCGATCGGAAGGAGGTCGACAACACGCTCATTGATCGCAAGCAGCGATTTTTTCAGGCGCGGAAAGCGCTCGGCCAGTTCCCTGATGCGTGCCGTCTCGAAAGACGCGTTGTAGACAAACACCGGCCCCTTGTCTCCACACGCGGCGATCAGCGATTCGGCAAAGGTCCTGGATGGGTCCTTGCCGGACAGATCGAGAAAGGATTGATACTGAAGTTTTCCGGTGCGGGCGAGGAGATGCACGCTGAACTGGAAGGGTATTTGCTGGTAGGGCCGCGTCGCTTTCCAGATGGGCACGGCGAACTGGATGGTTTCGAAATCGACGAAATAGGCGGGAAGCGCGCAGGCGGCCAGATCGGCGGCGGCGCCTTGGGCGTCAAAGTATGTTTCGTTCGCCAGCGTATGCGACTTGACGCGGCGTTGGCGCTCGTTGAGAAGTTCGTCGGGAATCTCGCGCATGTCGGTAACGCCTTCGCCCTCAATCCGAGCCTTCAGGGCCTTTGCCTGAATACCCGGCAACCATTTGATGGGGAACTCCGGCCGAGTTTCCTGGCTCTCGCAGTGCTCAAGAAAACCGCACGCGTAAGGCTGCGCGCAGTGCCGGCCCGTGGCGATCTTTGGTTCGGTGCGCCGGCGAACAATGGATTGCGCCTCGGTTATCCATGTCTTGACTTCCGCTTCCCGGCCGAATGCTTCATCGGTGAGGTCGGTCTCGACCAGCAGGCCGTGGTAATCCTCCCCGCCGGGATAAACCCAGCCGCTGTCGATATGCGCCAGTGCGACGGACAGTAGCGGTACGCCCGCGTTCCTGGCAACGAATGCCTGAACCGCCGTGTCGTCCCGGTGGTAGTCCTTGACGCTGGTCGATGACTTCACCTCGACCATCCGCCATGCCTTCTTGCCGGCTCCTTTCGCGGGCAACATCACGTCGGCAAAGGCCAGTGCTCCGCACGCGGCAAACCCCGCCTCGAAAATCGGCTGCGAGGAAGAGAGCAGGTTCCGGCTGCGGACAAACGCCGCGTCGTAGCCTTCGGCCTTCAAGTCGATGAGTTGTCCCTTGCCTTTCGGGTCATACAAGTGCCGGGCGATATCGCCCACCCGATACCCGACGGCAAAGCTCGCCTGTGTTGCCGCCGAGTCCTTCCGCAGCGCGGGCCGATGGATTTCCAGCCAGAGCCTTTTCGGGCACTGGCGGAAAGCGAGCAGCTTGGATTTGGACAGGACGCGCATGTGTTGCTCCTTCTTGTCGGGTCGACGATTTATACCATTCGATTCAAGCCGGCAGGAATCCGATTGCGGACCGGGCACCTTCCTTCGCCGCACATTCGGCCTCCAGCGCGGCAATCAAGGCAGCCGGCGCAGTGATCGGGCGGAACCGACTCTGGCGAATCACCGTCGCAAAATCGCCTGGGGTCAGCTTCTGCAGGCGCCCCAGTCTTGCCATGTGCTCCGGTGACGGCTCGGGAATGGCCAGAGTGTCGCAGTAGCGGCGCATCAATTTCGCAGCCTGTCCCGGCGTGAGAAAGTCGAACTTCACCTTGAGATCGAAACGGCGCAGCGCCGCCTGGTCGAGCCCTTCCATCAGGTTGGTCGATGCCAGGAACACCCCGGCAAAAGATTCCATCTGCGTCAACATTTCATTGACCTGGCTGAACTCCCAACTGTGCTGAGCGCCCCTTCGGTCCTGCAGGAAACTATCAATCTCGTCGATCAAAAGCAGCGCACCGTCCCGCTCCGCCTGTCGGAACGCGCACGCAATGTTCTTCTCGCTTTCACCCAGCCACATGGACATCAGGTCGGATGCGCGCTTCACCAGCAATGGAGCTCCCAATTGTTCCGCCAGCCATCGCCCATAGGCGGTTTTACCGGTGCCCGGCGGCCCGTACAGACAAAGTCGCCCCGACCTCGATTTCATCAGTCCGTCCGCTACCCGAGCCAAATCGCTGTCGGCGTGAATGAAGGCCGGGTCGTAGATTTCAGGAAGCCGGTTTGGGTCATTCTGCCGAATCGGTCGATGCCCCTGTGCTTCGAGGGTATTGCCGATCAGAAGCTCGAAGGCGCCGGCGGCGCCGATGTCACCGAGTTCATTCCGAATCGAACGGACGACGGATGCGGCCTTGCTTACAACGGCCGGTGCCAGTACTTCCGACTCGGCAATGCGCGCAATGCCAGGGGCGTCGAGCAGGTCCGAGCACGCCTCGTGGAGAATGCGCTCGCGCTGCCTTCTGGGCGGGACGGGCAGTTCGAAGACCATGTCGAAGCGGCGAATGAATGCCGGGTCGAGACCCTCGATCGAGTTGGAAAGCCACAGGGTCGGCACCGCATTTTCTTCGAGCATCCGATTGATCCAGGCCTTGCGCGTTTGAGCTGTGCTCTTGCGCCGGAAAAGACCGTCGCCGTCATTGAAAACATCCTCGGCTTCGTCGAAAACAATGAGGGCTCGGCGCTGCGCAAAAAAGCTTTGTGCAGCGCGGAAGGCACGAAGGCGCAGTTCCCCATGTACGGGATACCCATCCACGTCCTCGCTGGCCACTTCGAAGAGTTCGCAATCGTGTTCCTTGGCGAGTACTTTGGCCAACTGGCTCTTGCCCGTCCCCGGTTCGCCATGCAGAAACACATTGACGCCCTTGCGGCCGGTGGCAATGGCGCGCCTGAGGTAGGGCCGCAGGACGGAAAGCGATGGGGCGACATGTTCATAGTCCGCGAGCCCAAGTTGCGCGGGGGAGCTTGGGGCCACCGTATCGCGCAACAGGCTGACCGGATCGGCATCCGACGAAATGATATGGTCGGCGAAATTATCCGAGAGCAGGTCGAGTTTTCCGCGCAGTGTCGCGGTACCGCTGCGGCTGATCGAGACCAGCCCCGATCTGGCGAGAATTCCCTGTGCGCTTAATGACGCGCGGACTTCGTGCTCGGGGAGGCCGAGCAGCGCCGACAACGCATGAAATACCTTCACCGAAGACATCTGTCCCAAACAGTCGGCCGTGTCGTCCAGCAACTGCTCAGTCTGGATCAATACCGCGAATTCGAGAATCCGGCAATCGGTGCCGGACAGGCCGACCAACTGCGACAGGCGCGCAACATTGTGGCTCAGGCAGGACGGAACCCTGGCCTTCGCGGACTCGTGCTCGGCCGTTTGATAAAGTTTGCGCAGGTCCGAGCGAGCCGCCTTGGGATCGAAGTCGCGCGGCGAGGGGCCAACCCAGTGGCCCAGCCCAAGTGCCTCGGCCAGCGCCTCATTGCCGAAACCGTGCAGATTCATGAATTCGCGATGCCCTCCGAGCGGAACGAGCAGGCGCAACAACCACAGGCGAACGATCGCAGGCATGTCGGATGGCGTGCGGCGGTAGCCTGAGCGGCGGCGGACTGCCATGATGATCTCCTGATGGGGTGAGATCATTCTCCGCAATGCTGCGACAAGAAGTGTCGCGTCAATCCCGAGTGGCGCCCCTGCTGCCGCTTACTCGACTGGACGGTCGCCGCGAAACTTGTCGCGGCTCCCACCAAGCGAAAACCTAAGCCAGTCCCAGCATTTCCGCCGCGTGGCGGCGCGTGGTGTCGGTGATTTTTTCGCCACCCAGCATGCGCGCGATCTCGCCTATGCGCGCCTCACGGTCAAGGACGCTGACCGAAGACGTCGTTGTACCGTTGCGCATTTCCTTGGCGATCGACCATTGCCAGTCGGCCTGCGCGGCTACCTGCGGCAGATGGGTGACGCACAGCACCTGACGACTGCGGCCCAACTCGCGCAGCATGCGGCCGACTATTTCCGCGACGCGGCCGCCGATGCCGACATCGACTTCGTCAAAAATCAGGGTTCCCGCTGGATTGGCCTGGCTGGCGATGACCTGCAGCGCCAGCCCGATGCGCGACAACTCGCCGCCCGAAGCCACCTTGGCCAGTGCACGCAGGGGCTGACCGGCATTGGCCGAGACCAGGAATTCAACGCTCTCCAGCCCGCAGGCGGCGCCCTCGGGCAGCGGCGCCAGTGCGATCTCGAAGCGTCCGCCGGGCATGGCCAGTTCCTGCATGCCGGCCGTGACGGCGGCAGACAGGATCCTGGCCGTCTTCGAGCGCAAGGCAGAGAGCTTTTTCCCCGATTCACGAAACGCAGCCTCCGCCTTGCGCTCACGCTCGGCCAGAGCTGCGGGATCCGCGCGCAAGGTGAGTTCGGCCAGCCGGGTCTGCAGAGCCTCCAGCAAGGCAGGCAATTCATCGGGCGTGACCCTGTGCTTCCTCGCCATCTGCGTCACCGCATCGATGCGGTTGTCGAGTTCGCTCAACCGCGCGGGATCAAGCTCCAGACGATCCTGATAACGCCGTAGCGCCAGCGCCGACTCTTCGAGCTGGATCAGCGCCGTCTCGAACAGTTGCGCCGCCTCGCTCAGGGCCGGATCAAAGGACGTCAATTCCGCGAGCTTCGCCCCGGCATGCTGCAACATCGGCAGGCTCGCGGCTTCCCCCTCCTCCAGCGCCGCCAGTGCCATGCCGGCGCCTTCCAGCAGGGCATTGGCGTTGCCCAGGCGGCGATGCTCCTGTTCGGTGTCCAGCCATCCGGCGACATCGAAACCCAGGGCGACCAGTTCCCTGACCTGCCACTCGAGCAGCTCACGCTCGCGCGCGGAGGCCTCGACATCCCTTTCGGCGGCATGGCGCGCCTCCCGCGCCGCGCGCCATGCCGCCCAGGCAGCGGCGACGTCACGCGCCAGCATCTGTGCGCCGGCATGGGTATCGAGCAAGTCGCGCTGGGCATCGCCGCGCAACAGGGAATGATGGGCGTTCTGGCCGTGAATGTCGGCGAGGAAATCGGCGACCTCGCGCAATTGTCCGAGGGTGGCGGCAGCACCATTGACATAGGCGCGAGAGCGGCCGGCACTGTCGATCACGCGGCGCAGCAGGCAGGCATCGGTATCGAAATCCCCCGCGCGCAACCAGGATTCGAGCGCGCTGCCCGGGGTCACGTCGAACTCGGCGGAAATCTCGGCGCGCTCGGCGCCGCTGCGCACAACAGAAGCATCGGCGCGCTCGCCCAGCGCCAGGGAAAGCGCATCGACAAGAATGGATTTGCCGGCACCGGTCTCGCCGGTCAGCGCGCCAAAGCCGCCGCCGAATTCGAGTTCGATGCGGTCAACAATGACAAAGTCGCGGACGATCAGACGCAGCAACATGTTTCAGTGTCTCGGGGTCGAGCTCCAGTGGAGCTTCTCCCGCAGCATGGCGAAATAGCTGTAACCGGGTGGATGCAGCAAAGTGATGTTGTGGCGCGAGCGCGCCATGCGCACGACGTCGCCGGCACGGGCATCGAAGCGCTTCTGGCCGTCGAAATGAACCCGGGCATCGTGGGGCGGCAGCAAGGCGATATCGATCGTGCTGCTGTCGCTGACCGTGATCGGCCGGTTCGAGAGCGCATGCGGACACAGCGGCACGATGGCGATGCCGGGCACCGACGGATGCAGGATCGGGCCGTTGGCGGACAGCGCATAGGCGGTGGATCCGGTCGGAGTGGAAACGATCAGGCCGTCCGCGCGCAGGACGTGAATCAGTTCGCCATCGACTTTCACTTCCAGCTCGATCATGCGACCGATATCGCCCTTGTTGACCACCACATCGTTCAGGGCCAGCGTATGAAAGGCCGGCTCGCCGTCGCGCCGCACTTCGGCGTCGAGCAGAAACCTTTTCTCGCGAGTGAACCTGCCCTCAAGCAGGGAGGTAATGCTCTCGATCATGGCGCCGAGCGCTATGTCGGTCATGAAGCCCAGCCGCCCCTGGTTGATGCCGACCAGCGGCACGTCGAACTGCGCCAGGCGCCGCGCGGCGTTGAGCATGGTGCCGTCGCCGCCAAGGATCACCGCAAGTTCCGCGCGACCGCCGATCATCTCGTAGCCGGCCACCGTGTAGCCTTTGGCGTCGACTGCCGCCGCCGTATCTTCTTCGAGCAGAACCTCGACGCCGCGCTTGCTCAGAAACGTGGCGAGCACCCGCAGGGATTCGGCGATTTCCCGGCTCTGGTACTTGCCGATCAGGGCGACGGAGTTGAATGCATTGGATGCGGCGGCGTTCATGCGGTCGATTAAACCACAATGCGCACGGCTTTTTTTCACGGATCGACTCCCATCCCCGCCGGACAGTCCTTCGCGGGTCGAGCCAAACTGGCTGCTACAATCATCGCCATGCTCGACTACCGCGCGCAAACCCTGCTGAGAACCCTGATCGAACGCTATATCGCCGAAGGCCAACCGGTGGGCTCGCGCACGCTCTCCAGGTACTCGGGCCTCGAGCTCTCCCCGGCGACCATCCGCAATGTCATGTCGGACCTGGAAGAGATGGGCTTCATCGCCAGCCCCCATACGTCTGCAGGACGCGTGCCGACGCCCCTGGGCTACCGGCTTTTTGTCGACTCCCTGCTGACGGTCAGGCCCCTGCAGAGCAGCGAGCTTTCCGAGATGAAGGAAGCCATGCAGCCCGACCAGCCGCAGCTCGTGATCAGCCACGCCTCGCAACTGCTTTCGCAACTCACCGCCTTTGCCGGAGTGGTGGTATCACCGCGCCGCCAGCAGCCGCGCATCCGTCAGATCGAGTTCCTCAGCCTGTCGGACAAGCGCGTCCTGCTGATCATCGTCACCACCGACGGCGACGTGCAGAACCGCATCCTGTTCACCCAGCGCAATTACAACCCGTCGGAACTCACGGAGGCGGCGAACTACCTGAACCAGAACTGTCTCGGACTCGACTTCGACCAGGTACGCGCGCGCGTCGTCGAAGAACTGCGCCAGCTACGCGCCGACATGTCCGAGCTGATGACCGCCGCGCTCGATGCCGGCAACCAGGCCATCGCCGACACGTCCACGCAATACGTCATCAGCGGCGAGAAAAACCTGCTCGGCGTCGAAGACCTGTCGTCCAACATGACCCGCCTGCGCCGCCTCTTCGACCTGTTCGAGCAGCGCACAGGACTGGCCCAGTTGCTGGAACTCTCCAGTCGTGCCGAGGGCGTGCAGGTGTTCATCGGCGGCGAATCCGGCATCGCACCCTTGGACGAATGCAGCGTGGTCGCCGCGCCCTACGAAGTCGACGGGCAGATCGTCGGCACCATCGGCGTCATCGGCCCGACCCGCATGGCCTACGAACGCGTGATCCCCATCGTCGATATCACGGCCAAGCTGCTTTCCTCCGCACTTTCCATACCTTGATGGCTCGCTACGCTCCGGAACCTGCCCCGGATCACGGCGCCCCGCGCCGTACCGGCATCCTGCTGGTGAATCTCGGCACCCCGGAAGCGCCGACCGCGGCCGCCCTGCGGAGCTATCTCAAGCAGTTCCTCTGGGACCCGCGGGTCGTCGAAATCCCGCGCCCGGTCTGGTGGCTGATCCTCAATCTCTTCGTGCTCAACCTGCGCCCGGCGAAATCGGCGGCCAAGTACGCCAGGATCTGGACGGCGGAAGGTTCGCCGCTGAAAGTGCATACCGAGCGCCAAGCCAGGCTGCTCAAGGGTTGGCTGGGTGAAACCGGTACCGCGGACGTCGTGGTGGCATGGGCGATGCGCTACGGCCAGCCCTCGATCGCCAGCGCACTCGACCAGTTCAAGCGCGACGGCGTCGAGCGCGTGCTG